>JAOAPW010000113.1 GCA_025463105.1 Candidatus Acidiferrum typicum
AGGCGAAGTTCCTCGACCACTTGCACGGGTCGCTCGTATCCCACTTCGAAGCAATAGTCGCTGCCAAGCATAATTCGGTCTGCACCCACCTGGGAGATGACATATTCTATGAGCGGCTTCGAATGCGTGATCATATCGTAGGTAAAACGGCGCAAGTACGCGCTGGGGGGCTGCGCGCAGCTTTTTGCCGCCGGGATTGCTTTCCATCCATGGTCGAGGCGCCCAATGAGAGTAGGCAAAACGCCGCCGGCGTGCGGCAGCGTGAACTGAAGCTTTGGGTGGCGATCCAATACTCCTCCAAAAATCAGATGGCAAGCGGCGACTGTCGTGTCCATGGGAAAGGCAACCAGATTTGGGAAAGAATATGGCTGCAGGCGCTTGCCACCTACGGCAGGTGCCAGGGGGTGCAGAAAAATCGGCAGTTCGAGCGCCTCGATGCGCGCGAAAATGGGTTCGAAGAGCGGATCGTCGAGGTCGCGGCCATCTATATTGGTGCCCATGTAAATGCCGCGTACGCTGGGAAGCTTGCTAACGCGGTAGAGTTCGTCGCTGGCGCGGTCAGGATCGAGCATCGGAAGAGTTGCCAGCACCACAAATCGGTCCGGGTAAGATTGATGTGCGGCGACGGCAGCGTCATTCCAGGCCCGAGCAAGTTCCAGGGAAAGCTTGCCGTCTGACCAGTACGCCATAGGTCCGGTGAGCGAAAGTGCGTGGACGGCCACGCCTTGCGCGTCCATGTCGGCAAGGCGTTGTTTCAGGTCGATAAACTTGGTGGGCAAAGGTCCGCTCGACTGGCTGGGAGTCTTGAAGTAAAAGCCCTCATTGGTGATGTGATATTCCGAATTGAAACGCTTGTCCTCATCATTGAAGAGGTCGAGGTAAGCTTGCGGGTAATAGTGAGCGTGAATGTCAATGGCGCGCACCCCGGTTTTCGCCGCAGATTGCGCGAAGGCGTCCTTCGAGCCATTCATCGCGGTAACGCCAGCGGCCAGGCTTCCTTGCAGGATTTCCCGGCGGGACAATCCGTGATGGCAGCCGCACTCAATTCCCAACTTCATGGTGGCGCCTCCAAAAGTTTGTTCTTACGAGATTTCTGCTGTGCCTTACTTAGGCAAGACCATACGGCGGCATTGACATGGCGTCAAGCTCCGGGCAAACAGGAAATCGTTGCGAGGGGGTCACGGTGGGCGAAGGCCGCAGGGTCGATACAGCTAAATGAAGTGGTTGTGCAATGCAAATGCATTTGGAGCGATGCAGGGAAGGGAATCGGACTGCTACATCAACTGGATTGAAGCTCCGCCACGCCTTCTTCCTGCGGTTCGATTTCATTTACAACGATGGGGCACTTTCCTGAAGGTTGAGGCTTGATGTCTGAGACGTACTCGAAATCGAATTGGATCCCGGACTGAAAATGTTTTTCCATTAAACTTCGCAACTCCGCTTCGGTCTGTCCTGAATAGCTGGCTTTGGGGATGACTCGAAAAAGGATCCTGTCATTGCGCCGATAGACCACCTGAAACTTTTCAACATCCTGGCTTTGACGTCCAACCATGAATGCGTGGCACCAAAAACCGGGTTCAATCAAGCGGCCATCCTTCGTCTTGAATACATCCCCAGTTCGTCCCAGAATGCTCTTGAGTACGCTTAATGAACGTCCGCAAGAGCAAACGTTTTCTGCAATCTCGGCCAGATCGCCTATTCGATAACGAAGGAAGGGCATAGGCGACGCGTTCAGCTGCGTAACTAGAATGCTTCCGGGGCCGGCTTTCTCTTCGCCGATGCCCATCCCTTCCAGTTCCAGAATGTAATTCTCGTCATTCACATGCATTGAGCCGTGTGGACACAGCATAGCAAGATGGCCAACTTCCCGGGTACCGTATAAATTTGTGACTGAGCAGCCAAAAACGTCGGCCAAAAGATTTTTCTCATGTTCGTAGAGAGGGGCAGCCCATGAAATTACGAGCTCCGGACTACATGGCGCAATGCCCTCGTTCACACGCTGCATATATCGAGCCAGACCGGTCAGCGCGGACGTCAGCCCCCATAGAACGCGCGGCTTAAACTCGCGAAGTTTCTGTGCAGAGAATTCGTATTCGCGATCGGAAAGAAAAATACCGGGAAGAATCATTTGATTCCAGAAGAACTTTCTGGCCGACCGGCGCATGCTTTTCGCGGAATACAACGTTGAAATTCCCGTCATGCGGGCTTCCTTGACGCCCGGAGCAAGGCCGAACCAGTGTTTCAGCCTCAACTCGTGGGCCCAATTGAGGGCCGTAGTCGATCCGTCATCATAGAAGACCGTCGGCGTTCCGGTTGAACCGGTGGAAGTATTCCGAACCAGCTTGCGCCCGCGAGAATTTCCGAAAAGGACGGGCAATCCTGGTTTTTGCCTGGCTCGATCGGCCGACAAGACGGAATCGCGGTAGCGTATGTCCACCATTTCGAGCCGGTGATCGATTACTTCCTGCCGGGCCAGAATCGGAATGCGCCGGAGGTCCTCTAAAGATCTGACGTCCTCGGGCACAAGTCCGATTTCCTTGAATCGTCTGGCGTAAAAAGGATTCCAAATGGAAACATGCCGAAGGGTAGCGAGGAGCTTTTGAAATTTCAAGTCCCTCAGCGCATCTTTCGAGTACAGTTCAGATGCCAACAATTTACGGTAACGCCCCAGAATATCCTTGCGATTCAGGACGTGGTTGACGGCAGGGAATGATATCCTCCCGACAAGAAATTCATCGATTCCGCGGACAAAACTCAACCGCGAAACCTCTGGTATCGCCATCTTTCAAGTGAAAATAATTTGCGGTAATGAATATCAGCAACCTCCTTGAATCCGACGGACCGTGT
>JAOAPW010000140.1 GCA_025463105.1 Candidatus Acidiferrum typicum
GCATGAGACCTCCTGGGATGCGGGCTGTACTTTTACACTGAACATTTCAGTGAAGTGTGCAGCCTGCCGGACAGATGTGTGGGCTCCACTTTTACACTGAACATTTCAGTGAAGTGTGGAGTCTGCCGGACAGACGTGGGCTGTAGTTGTACGGCTTTTAGAAGCACAGGCTTCAGAGTCCGTGTGAGAACCTGGTGTTGTTTCCTGTAGCGCCCACCTTTAGGTGGGCGTGTGCGTGAATCTACAGTATCGGCCTGAAGACCGACGCTACAAAAACGCTACTGGGGTGAGTTGTCACACGGACTGGAAGTCTGGTGCTGCTGAGGCAAACAAAAACGCCCACCGCAGCTTCGCAACGGCGGGCCATATTTCTGCAAGGGAGAGATTACCATAAGCTACAGTTATTTGTCAACTAATTTCTATAAATATTTTAAATACGCCGTTTTCAACGTGTAGAGCGCCAAGGCTGCGTTGGAACAGCCCACCACAGCGGAAGGCGCGAGCCTGCCCTGACAGCAAATAGCGCGCCACTACAAAAGCGTCATTCCGAGCGTAGCGAGGAATCCCTCTTCGATTCGTCCCAAACGAGCAAATCAATCAAGAGCACAGCCCGCACTACGCCGCATTTTCAGGCGCCGGGATCGAAGAAGTTTGAAAATACTTCGACGGCGGAAACACGCCAGTGCTGGCCAGTTCTCGCCCCACGCGCGTGCGAATCTCCTCCGCCCAATCCGCCCAAGTCAGCTCACTGATTCCGAGATGCCTCCGCGCCGCCTGGTACTCCGCCCCGCCAAGGTAGAACACGCGGAACATCACCATGCGGCTTGGACGTGCGCGTTCGACTAGAACAGGCACTCCTGCCTGTCCATTCCCAGCCAAAGCGCGGCCATTCGCGGGAACAAATCGCATCGAAGCCCGGCCCTGTGCCCGTGCCGCATTCCTACGAACCGACATAAGCGCCTCTCGTTCACCGAGCGCCCTTTCGCCGGCACGGGCAAAATCGGCCACATACTCGGCGAGCCGCGGCATCCGGTCCGGGTGCCAGGTATATTTCCCCGAAGACTCCATATTCAGCGTTGGAATCCTCGAGTCGATCACCTCGCGCGCCGCACGGTACACATCGTGACAAACATCGAACGCAAACGTCGCTAGCATGGTCTCTCCTCCACACCGTCTAACGTGCAATTACGATTTATCCAACAGGGCCTTGGTAGCACAGACTTCAGTCTGTGTGCTTTTTCTCCGGGTTTTTCGTTGGTCTTGGTTTTTCTTTCGATTTTGATTTTGCTACGAATTACGGCGATCGCGATCCTTCTCGCGCTCTGATTCGATCGAGCGCTTCCGGCTTCACTCGCACCGGCCCGCATCGCGGACCTTGTCCAACCATCAATTCGCGTGAGACAGCGAATGACTTGTCTCTTTCACGGAATGAATTTCCGGCGGATTGAGAATTACTGGCTGGCGCCGACGCAGCGCTCCCGGCCGCCACTGCGCGTGCGGATTGATTTAACTCCGGTCGAGTACCTGTCGCATTGATTGGCTCCGGCTGTTGACTTTCCGATTTTGAATTTAGATTTGGAAGATAGGGCAGCTGTTTCGGTGTTTCACACCCTTCCCTCTTCTGCTTCTGATTCTGATTCCACTTCCAATCCTGTCCTTGAGCAACCTCAAGGCTCTGCTTGAGTTCCTCATCCCCTCGGTTGATTCGCTCCAGTTCCCTCTGCGGCAAAGATTCGCCAGCAAATCCTCCGCCTGGCGACGCCGCTTTTCCGAGCGAGAACCGCGACATGAATTCCGCAAACTGTTGCTTCGGCACAGGCGGCGCCAACCGTTCTAAGCGAATCCGCCACGAAGGCGCCGGCAACCGTCCAGGCACGTCGCTGCCAGTCCAATGACCGTATCGCTTCCCGTTTTCCTCCCAGACGAACAACAATCCTTTGTCGTGAAATTCGTGAAAAATCTGTTCCAGCCGCTCGAGAGACAAATTGCGCCGTATCGCCGCAACGCGTCCCCAGATAACGCGCAGGTTCGTCAGCTCGAAGCACCCTGATGCATCCGCCAGTCCGTAAAGCCACGCATACTCGGCTTGCGCCCACTCCGCGCACGAGGCCAGCTTGTCCGATCCCCACATCGCATCGAAATCAATTACGCGTTTCGGCATGCGTCACCTCATTTTAATCAACCGTTGAGCCGCAAGCGGCTTTGCGTAGCACAGGCTTTTTATCCTGAACTGTTGTGAAGGACAGCCTGTGTGTTTTAGTTTAAAATTAAATTGTCAATCTCAAGTTGAGTTTTGCCTTACGCAAAATATTCGCGTCACAAGCACACAGACTAAACTCCGTCGTACGAACCCCTCCCAACTCCGTGCAATTCCTACGCGCTCACGCCAACCAAAAACGTTTTCAAGCAGGCAAATGCAACCCAGGCTGCAAAATTCGCAGGATGCGATATTCCCAAACGCACTCTCCGCGGCCATCCGCGGATGCGCCCGCACCCACCGCGTCTTCGCGCCGCTGCTTGGATACGTCGTACCCGCCGTTTTCCATTTTTCGCAAGTGCCGCAATTGCGCAGAAATCGACGCTTCGCCGTAGCGCGTCAATGCCCGCAGCTCACTCAGAGTCAGCCAGGTGTCACAATCGGCCGCGGCTAGCATCACGTCGCGGATTACCTCTCTCTGCGAACGCAAACGCCGCGCGTCATATTCGCCTTGCTTCGTCACCGCGGCTGCCTGCAAATGATCCGGCAGTCTGATTTCATTTGCTTCTCTCATCTCTCCCTCCTCTGCACACTTGATTTTGAACGTGCTTTGCTTTTCGCTTACTGGGCCTGCATAATTCGATTCATCGCAGACTTTTCTCGCGCGCGCCGAGAGTTCCTCTGGGCACGCCGTCTGGCCGGCCGTACACACTGGGGGAAAAACCAGCGCGCGCGGGAAAAACCTGCGTTGAATGCCTGTCGACCGAACCTAAAGCGATGTCTGATAACGGATATAATTCATTAGGACTTTTCTTCTGCCGATACTGCGATTTTCAGTTGTCCCCTGATTCTGTTTACCAACGGCGTATAACTTCGCTCTTCCCAGACTGAAAGTTGATTGAAAAACTAACGCTTGCATGCGATTTCAATTATCCTTTTCAGCTTTCCTCGTCGACCGGATTCTCAACGATCGGACTTGTCTCATAATATTTTTATGATTCTGAGAACAAACTTTTTCATGATCCCAAAGAAAACGATTAAAGTTATCGGTCACGCTTGTTATTCACCGCAAGGGGTCGTTATCTACTCTTCCGGCGCTCTAAAATCGCCGCCTCCTCCACGAGACTCTTGCGTGTTTGTCTCTCGAAAACATGCCACGGACGAAATCCCTGATAGACAATCAGCGCTAATAACGGCTCAGTTATAAAAGCCTTTATCCACAGAAACGAAAATAATAGTGGACACGATTAGTGCCCACTCAGTAATGTCCGTGTGCACAGAATAGTGTTTTTGGTTGCTTTGGGTCCACCCAGTCCGCTTAGGAGTTTGGCCATGTCCATAACGCGCATTGCTCCCCCTGCCGACTATCTCCGTTCGGCATCCCGCACTTCGCTGCAGAGTTTTGAGCTAGCGCGCCTGAATCACGCCGCTAATTTAAGACGAGAAATCGCAGTTCTGGTCGATCAATGGCTGGAAGAGACGGCCGAAGCCATGCTGGCCCGATGGATGCTCGACCATCATGGCTCGCTTCGCCAACCCGCCGTGTCCATGGCGGATCTCTTGCGCAACATTCAGGATCCCGCCCTCGACCCGCTCACGGAACCTCCGCAACCCCCTGTAGATATTCGTCCAGCCCCGCCTCGTTTCAGCGAACCGGGCCCTCGCATCACAAAATCTCTCGGGTCCAAAGCACACAAATAATTCCATGCCATCCTCTAGCTCGTGCCGAATTGACGTTCGATGTTGACCCATATCTTTCTCGAGCCGCGCTTGGCTTTTTCATATCTACACCGCGCATCCCAAAAATCGCTGTTACGTAACCCTGTCTCGATGCCTTACATCACTACAAGCCATTCCATGAAAGGGCCTTGTGGGTCGCGGCTTCAGCCGCGACATAAAATCAAACAAGGAAGACTGGGCTTTAGCCCCTGAAGTGCGTATCGCACCTTCGATGGGCGATTTGTGAGACAAGTTCTACCGAAATGTTTGAATTCGACCCCTTCACCGTGTGCGTGGAACACATTGAAATTCCACACACAGGTGCCCATATGCTTGATGATCTTTCTATCGTTGAATCCGCAACGCGCCAAGAGTCGCTGCGAATTCTGGATTGGATCCACAAAAGTGTGAAGTCGCTCGAAAATCACACCTACGCTAGGGCTGCTTCGAAGTTGTCCGACGCGCGGTGCTTTAAAAGTGACTGAAAGATCTTTGTTCGGCGGACAGACTCTCGTCCCTCGATCGAATTCCCTGGCGGCATGGATCGCTTCCGGAGGGATTGCAAAGTACGAAGCGTCTCCCGCTCGGGCCAGTTTCTGTATTTTGCTTTCGCACAACTCAGAAGCAGAGAGCGTGGACGCGACATCCAAACTTCGTCGCGCTCGCGACCACTGAAGCGTTGGGGTCCGGAATTTCACGACGGCATGTTGCGCAACTTTCTGAAGCGCGTCAACGAAACCTGCGACTGGCATATCGTTGGCACGCCTGCGCAGGCACTCGCATTCCAGGATTGCGAATCGTTTCGCCGCAAACCGCGCAGCGTTCCGAAGTACCTGCCCGTCTTCGCGTTGGTTTCTGCCACCACCGTTTCTTGACTCGGGATAATTGCTCGAGTGCCGCCCCATCTCCCCAACGGTGTGATCAGAGTGTTCGATCTTCTCGATTGCCCCGGCAGCGTTCCGTCCAATGTTTATGCGGCCCCCAGTGCCGGTCACGACATCCGTGTTCTCGATCAAATGCTGCCCGGCACGCGCTTTTATTTGTCCGATCGGGCAAACCCCGACCTCGCCCGCCGGTATTTGCTCAAGCAAGCACGCGCTTTCGTCATGAAGTGTTCCAAGCAAACCAACCAGTTCCGGCGATACAACCGGCGTCCAACGCGCTATTTCATCAAACTGCCTACCAATCCAACAATTCAACTCACCCGCTCGAACACAGCACGCTCTCATCCGGATCCGCCAATTCGTATCTGTTACCGGGATGCCAGGGAATGTCCGCGGCCGATTTTCCCAGCCAATAACATCCAGCTCCTGGCGCTCCCCACTACCGAACTCCGCCAAGTTCATGCACCCAAGAAGTTTTTTCTTCGTGAAATCAATCGGCATTTTCATAGCAAATCTTTTCTCAATATCCCGGAACACGCGGCCAATGACGCAACTTTTGATTCGCGATAACCAAAATCACCCTCACAACCAGCGTAAAAATCAAAGACCGGACCCGATTCTCTAGCACCATTCGGTTATCCCAACTCCGGATCTAGTTTCTGATGGTCAGCCTCCCCAAAAACCCCTCAATTCCCATTAAATCTTTCTTCAATTGTCGGCCACCCTGAAAATCCCACACCACAAACATAATCCAAACCATCCAGCATCCGGCAAACAACCACGATTCAGTCAAATCACGACTCATTCCAATCACGATGCGTCTCAAAAAAGTCCGCACATCCACGAATCACCGATGGCTATGTAGCGTCTTCTCCTATATAGCTTATGAGACTTAAGACATTGTGTTTATTGACATACTATATATATGAATAGTTACTTAGGCAATTGACGGCGCGCGGCCTTATCAAAAACTTTCAGTTGAGCTTTTGGAGGCGATATAAATTAGTTGCAAATTGGCGTTTGCGGAACTGATCGAGAGGGAGGGATTGGTATTGGCCTGTGGTGGTTTGTGGACGAAATGTGCTTGCTTGAAGAAACGACGGAGCTACCAGCGCGCGAACACAGAGGTTGGATCGAATTGACTTGCGATCAGACTGTAGTTATTTTAGTGCTCAGAACATTTCCTAATTATGTAGAGATAATCAACGGCCGTTGATGCTTCGACGGTTAAGAAACTCTGCCATGAGGTATGGAAGAACTAAGATTTTACCAATTACAACAGAAACTGCCGCTATTGATGCCCGTGGATTGCTAGTCCAGCGTCCTACCTATGCTACGAACGTCGGCGACTATTTTGGTCTGACTTGTCGGGATTCACCTCCCCTGTTGAATGTCTTGCTACGTTTTATCCCCGCTCTATGATCGCACTGTGTTTTCAATCATTGTAAATCGTGACTCCCTGCAAAAATGTGGGTCACGCGCGACGGATCATTGGGACAACCGACTAGTCCGCTCAAATGTATCGCGGCTGCGCGAATGCGGCGACTTCAATCGTCACCATTGCGACTTGTCGAAGTCGAATCCTAAAATCATGAAAACTAAGCCGCGAAGTAAAATTGGCCACGAATGATTTCCTTACCTCGCCGATCTTGCAGACGTTCATATCGTGTCGGGGCATCTTTGGGGAACGTGAAACTCGCTGGGGAATTGAGTGTATATTCATGTGCTAGCAACGAGAGGAATCGACCGCATGATTACGGGAGATGCGAATTGAAAATGCGAATCGAAAAGGATTCACTCGGTCAGCGCGAGGTGCCTGCTCGCGCCTATTATGGAATCCAGACGCAGCGGGCGATTGATAATTATCCCATTAGCGGTTATCGAGCGCATTCGCAGCTAATCCGAGCAATGGGAATGGTGAAAAAGGCCGCGGCAATGGCCAATCGGGAACTGAAACTGGTGGACACGAAACGCGTTCGTGCAATTGTGAAAGCTGCGGACGAGGTGATCGCGGGCAAGTGGAACGACCAATTTGTGGTGGATGTTTACCAAGCCGGAGCTGGTGTGTCATTTCATATGAATGCTAATGAAGTCATCGCAAATCGAGCCATTGAGATACTCGGGGGAAAACGGGGAGACTATGATATTTGCCACCCGAATGACCACGTGAACTTTGGGCAGTCGACCAATGATGTTTTCCCTACTGCCATGAGGCTTGCTGCGCTGCTTCTATTTGACGAAGTAATTGGTTCGCTTGAAATTCTGGAACAGTCACTCGCGAAAAAAGGAAAATCATTTGACCACATTTTGAAGTCAGGACGCACGCACATGATGGATGCGGTGCCGATTCGTCTGGGACAGGAATTCGCAGCCTACGCAACAGCGATGCTTCGGTGCACGACGGTGTTGAGAGAATCTCAGGAATATCTTCGCGAAGTGGGACTGGGCGGTTCGGCCGTGGGAACGGGAGTAAATACACATCCGAAATATCAGAAGCTCGTTGTGAAAATCTTGAGCAAGGTTTCCGGGCAAAAACTGAAGCCAACTGACGATTTGCGCTACGCGATGCAATCCAATCTTGCCATGAGTGTCGCTTCTGCCGCGTTGCGTAATCTTGCGCTCGAATTGATCCGCATCAGCAATGACCTGCGGTTACTTTCCAGCGGACCGAATACTGGACTCGCGGAGGTTGTTCTGCCCGCGCTGCAGCCTGGATCATCGATCATGCCCGGGAAAATTAATCCTGTTATGGCTGAACTCGCAGCTATGGTGGGATTTCAGGCGGTCGCTGCAGACATTGCGATGAGCATGGCGGTGCAAGCGGGCCAACTCGAATTGAATATAATGATGCCGACAATGGCATGGAATATTCTTCATTCCGGCGAAATTCTGAAAAATACTATGCGCGTGCTGGCTACAAAATGCGTGGATGGCATCGCGGCCAACGAACAGCGTTGCCGCCATTATGCTAATGCAACTATTTCTCTGGCGGCGGCGTTGAACCCTTACATTGGGTACGCAGCTGCGGCAGAGGTCGCCAAGGAAAGTATCAAGACGGGCCGGACGATTACGGAGATCGCACTGGAACGCAACCTAGTCGATGAGAAAACGCTGCGAAAAATTCTGGACCCCATGCGCATGACTGAGCCTGCGGCGCCGCTCGAAAAGGTGCGCACGAAAACTGGCAGAAAAGCGGATTAAGTAGTGGAAGGACCTTTTTCCAGAAGCTTCTCTTTGCGGTAGATCAAGGCATTAATGTTCGAGGTAGCCAGCTCAAATCCATGCCCGTGTGTGATGGCGTCAGTGGGGCATGCCTCAACGCAATAGCCGCAAAAGATGCAACGCGAATAATCGATGTTATAAACACTGGCGTAGCGCTCGCCCGCGGAGATGCGTTGCGCCTGGGTATTTTCGGCAGCCTCGATGTAGATGCAGCGCGCCGGACAAGCGGCCGCACACAAGAAGCAACCCACACACTTTTCCAGACCGTTTTCGTCTCGATGCAAAACGTGAATCCCACGGTAGCGGGCCTGGAAGTGGACAGGCTCTTCGGGATAATTTTCAGTAACGGTTTTCCGCAACATGGTGCGGAAAGTCACGGTGAAACCTTTCACCAGGGTGGCGATTGTTTCGCCAGCTTCTCTTATCATGGAAGACATCGGGTTTCAGTTTAGCAAAGAGCTGTGGGCGCGGCAAATCGAAGTGCCTTGAGCGCATATGGCAACACTATGGAGCCGATCACAAATGCTGTGAGTGAGCCCTGCCGGCCGTGAGTGCCGCGACGATCTGCTTGCCATGAAAGCGTCCGTTTTCGATGAAAATCTCACTCGTATGATTGCCGCCGATCACCACTCCGGCCAGAAATATACCGGGCACGTTGCTTTCGTGCGTTTGCGGATCCATCTTTGGCTTATTCGTGGCGGGGTCGAGCTGGACGCCGAGGGATCGCAGAAACTCGAAGTCCGGGTGATACCCGGTGAGCGCAAAAACTTGAGCGGCAGGGAGAGAGTGCTCGCCGGCATGATTCGAGACCCACACGAGGCCGGGTTCGATGCGCTTCACTTCTGTGTTGAAAAGCGCGCGAATTTGGCCGGCCTTGATGCGGTTCTCAATGTCCGGCCGTACCCAATATTTAATTGTCGAGCCAAGCTCGGCGCGGCGGTGCACGAGAGTTACGTTGGCGCCTGACCGGTAAAGATCGAGTGCGGCTTCAGCAGCGGAGTTTTTACCGCCGATCACCACAACTTCCTGACGCCAGAACGGGTGCGGTTCGGTGTAGTAGTGTGAGACATGCGGTAAATCTTCGCCAGGTATTTCGAGTCGGTTCGGAAGATCGTAATATCCGGTGGCGACAACAATTTTTTTGGACTCAAATTGCGCCGCGATTCCCTGCTCGTCACGCGTATGCACTTTAAAACGGCCATCGCTGCCTTCCACTTTTTCGACTCGCCGGCCCAATCGCAGTTCGAGCGCATAATGCTCGGCGCATTTACGGTAGTATTTTAAAGCCTCAGCGCGAGTAGGCTTCTCGGAGGGACTGGTGAGTGGCAGGTCCCCGATTTCGAGCAGTTCCGGCGTGGTGAAAAAAACCATATTGACGGGATAGTGATAGAGCGAGTTGCACAGGCATCCTTTGTCGATCACCAGCGGGCGAAGACCTGCGCGCTTCGCCTCGATGGCACAGGCGAGTCCTGTGGGGCCCGCCCCGATGCAAATCAGGTCAAAAGTATCCACAAAAGTAGTTTGCCCTGCGAGACGAGCATTTGCAACCGCCCGAACGACGTCCATTCATCGGGCGCTCACGTTCTTGTAACCAAATTTTTACATTCTGTGCGTATAATCGTTCGTTGGTGAGAGGTTAGTTTGGCAAACGAATCTGTGACGGCCACCGAATCCACTGTTGCCGGTCCGGTAGGATTGACTTCTGCGACTCCCCCAGTTCTCGAGCCTGCGCGAGGCTACCCGGGGGCTCTGATCGTTGTCGAAGGCATCGACGGTTCCGGGAAAAGCACGCAACTGTACCTGCTAAAACGGTGGCTTGAAATCGGGGGCTATCGCCTACATTTCACGGAATGGAATTCGTCTCCGCTGGTAAAATCGGCGACGCGGCGCGGAAAGCAGCGCAGGCT
>JAOAPW010000206.1 GCA_025463105.1 Candidatus Acidiferrum typicum
CACCGCGATGTTAATTCAAAAGGTGCTGCACTCAGTAAAGGTGACGGAACAGCGCTCGTTGAACAATGGAACGGGGGAATATGCAGTGGTGAAGAGAGTGCATGCGGAGCAGGGGCAGATTGTTCACCCAGGCATGGCCAGCGCGATTGCAACTGAGGCTGCAGATGTTCGCAATGTGCCGGTCCGCTAGAGTTTGCCTACTATTTGCCTCGGGCCGATATTGATTGATGATTTAGCGGGCAAGGAAAACCCGCACCCTTCACAGAAAACGTGAAGAGTGCGGCACCCAAAGTAATTTCCTCAGTTCCACGTATTCGATCCGCAACCTGAGCCTGCCGTATCTATAGTTTCTAGAAGGGCAAACTTCGGCCCGAAGTTGTTGGGACAGCGGTGGATCGCGCGCCATTTTTTCCGACGGCGCGTACGGCAAAAAAGTGGTTGTCGGTGGAGACTCCTTTTAATACAGCGTCCTGCCCAGTTGCGGCGAAATCATAAATTGACCAGCGTGGGTCGGTCGTCTCGCGCCAGAGAATCTCGAAACCTGCGCGGTCAGGATCGTCTGGTGATGACCAGGAAAGCCTGGCGTCTGGCGAAATTCCACCGGAAAGTTTCACATCTTTCGGGGGAGCTGGCGCGAGGGCCAATTGTCGCAAAGCTTCCGCATTGTCTCGAGCTACGTTGCCCATAAACGTGAAATTCAAGTATTTCATCTGATCGCCGTACTCGGTGCCGTTTTCGGTGCGCGGGGTCTGGTGCTGGTGACGATAATCCTCGAGGGGTTCGGTGAAACGAACTGCGGGCAGGCCCGCTTTGTAGAAAACGTAATGGTCGCCACCGCGTCCGAGACGATCGATAACAAAATTCAGGCGAATTGCCTGGCGGCCGTCGATTTCTTCGATGGCGCGGGCCAGTTCGCGGGAAGGCGAATCACTATCATCCTCATTGCCGCTGCCGGAAAAAAGGCGAACGCGATGCGGAGCGCCGGATGCGAAGTCGCTGCCCACGATATCGTTGTCGAGCATTCCGCCCACCGTGTATCCCTGCTCCTTCGCCCATTCAAGCATCCTGGCGCTGCCCAGCAGCCCTTGCTCTTCGCCTGAGATCGCCGCAAACAGCAGCGTCGCGCGAAATGAATCGCGGCCAGTTGCTGGCGGGCGGCTCAGTAGCCGGGCGCACTCGATACTGACCGCGACGCCGGAAGCATCATCGTCCGCGCCGGGCGCGTCCAGATTTGGATCCATCACGTCGCTTGCTCGACTGTCAAAATGTCCTGAGATGATGAATAACGTCTTTGACAGTGCGGGATCGGAACCGGGCAGAATGGCGTAGACGTTTTCCATCGGGACGGGTTTATTGTTTGTGCGCTGAGATGTAGTGTCGAATTTGTCGACGACCACTTGCAACTTCCCTTCCGACGCCTTGGCAATTTCGTTAATCCGAGCGAGTACTTGATCACGTCCGCAGCCGGCCCCTCGTTTCGGATCGTCCCACGAGGAAAGTGAATTGCGCGTTCCGCAAGCGACCAGCCGCTCAATCAGCAGGCGCATGGATTTTTCATCCACATCGCTTCGCGGAATAGCGCCTGATGGCCGCGGCAAGATCTTCGGATTGGGCTTGTTTTGGGACGGCTCGGCAGGATCGTTCCCCGTGGAAACTTGTGCCGCAAGCGTAATCGAGGAACAGGCGATGAATCGAAGAAGCAACACAGCCGGCAGGAGAATTGCAATCGCACTGCGGCACAGTTTGCGGCAAAAGCGCATCATTCTTATGCTCCCTAAGAAAATCAGATGCAATTAGAGTGCGCATTCTAGCACGTAGGACAAGCACTCCTGCCTGTCCGGTTTTGTGGCGGTAAATTTAAACCGGCAGACAGGGGCGTCTGTCCTACCAATAACTGGTTGCGTCCTTGCACTTGGAACGCTAAAGTGTGCCGCTGGCGTTGAATTATATTGGGGCTCGCCCACGGTTATGATTTGGAGTTTCGTGTCTCCATGCAACGATTTCTTCCTACCGGTTTGTTGCTTTTGGCCGCGGCAATATTGGTGTCAACGATGACCTATCAAGACGCATTCTCTCTGGATCGTGTACAGGCACGGTCGATGGTGATCTCGCAATCCGGGATCGTCGCTTCGGAATCTCCGCTGGCGTCACAGGCAGGCGCAGCTGTCCTGGCGCGCGGCGGAAATGCCGTGGACGCAGCCATCGCTGCGCATGCGGTGATGACTGTGGTTGCGCCGATGTGGAATGGCATTGGCGGCGATCTGTTTGCGATTGTCTACGACGCGAAGAGTGGAAAATATTATGGATTGAATGCCAGCGGCTGGGCTCCCGCTGGACAATCGATTGAGCGGCTTCACGCAAGAGGTTTGCGAGAGATGCCGGGGTACGGCATTGAGTCCGCGACTGTGCCAGGGTCAGTCGATGGATGGCAGAAGCTTCTCGATCGATTCGGTAAGAAGAAACTCGACGAACTGCTGGCTCCGGCCATTCAAATCGCCCAGGACGGTTTCCCGGTAACCGAATGGATTGCAATTCACTTTGCGAAGGAAGTTGACATGCTTCGCAACGATGAAGGCGCCGCCAAAACTTTTTTGATCTCCGGCCGTGCGCCGAAATTGGGAGAGGTTCTTCGCAATCCGGATCTGGCCTGGTCGTTTCGACAAATCGCGCAGGGAGGGCGCGACGCTTTTTATCGTGGAGAAATAACGCAGCGCCTGCTCGCGCTCTCCGCGCGCCACGGCGGGTCGTTTACCGCCAAGGATTTTTCCGATTATTCCAGCGAATGGGTGGAACCGATCTCCACGACATACCGCGGCTGGACTGTTTACGAGCTGCCGCCGAATTTGCAGGGCATTGGCGCGCTGGAAATGCTGAACTTGATGGAAAGGTTCGATCTTGCGAAGTTTGGACTGAATTCCACGCGCGCGTTCCACGTGCAGATCGAAGCAAAAAAGCTGGCTTACGCGGACGTGCTTCGCTACATCGGCGATCCGAGGAAATCCAAAATGCCGGTCAGCGGAATGCTCTCGAAGCAATATGCCGCCGAGCGCGCCAGGCTGATCGATATGGATCGCGCGAATTGCGAAGTCGCCCCCGGCACTCTGGTGCCCGACGCCGGCGATACGACGTATCTAAGCGCTGTCGATCGCGAGGGTAACATGGTCTCGCTGATCGAATCGAACTACGCGGAATTTGGCTCCGGACTCGTGGCCGACGGCACCGGATTCGTTTTGCACGATCGCGGCGCGCTGTTCAACCTAGATCCCGCGTCGCCCAATGCGCTCGCTGGACACAAACGTCCGCTGCACACCATCATTCCCGCATTTATGCAGAAAGATCAGGTTCGCATCGCATTCGGCATCATGGGCGGATGGAACCAGGCGCAGGCACACGCGCAATTCGTGTCGCACGTCGTCGACTTCAATCAGAATATTCAGGCAGCGCTGGAAACCGCGCGCTTCACCAAACTTTCGTTCGCCGGATGCGATGTGGATTTGGAAAATCGTGTTCCGGAAAACGTGCGAACGGAACTCGAAGCCAAGGGTCATAAAGTCAGGATGCATAACGGCTACTCGGACACGTTTGGCGGCGGCCAGGCCGTGATGCGCGATTACGCTTCCGGCGTGAACTATGGCGCCTCCGACCCCCGGAAAGATGGCGCTGCGATTCCTGAATTGGCCAATCCAAACTGGAGGTCCAAATAAAATTGCGTGCGGCGAGCCGCCGAAGACGCACTAAACTGCTTTCATTTCTTGCCGATATTGATTCTATGGAGGAAAAGAGGAAAAACCCGAGATTCGCGCTCATGAAACGGGTCGAAGCATTGTGGGAAGACGATATCCATGCTCAACGCTCTGCGCGCGGGACAATTCTGGATCGCTCCCTGGGAGGGATTTGTCTTCAAATCAGTATTCCCATCGATATTGGATCGAAATTGACAATTAAGGGGGCGAGTGAGCAACTCTCAGGAATCGTCGTCAACTCCCGCCGAGAGAAGGAGGATTACATTCTCGGCATCCAATTTGATGGCCCAGCAAAGCCTGACGCAACGTAGCAAACTCCCGTGAATACTTCTGTCGATAATTATTTCCCGGCGGATGCTGCCACGCTATTCTTTCCAGCCAGATAAAAATAGCCGACCTTGTTGTTAGGCGCTGAGCCGTACCACATCCTGCCTTGCGCATCGCGAAAAAATTCTCGCATGGCGGGTTCCGGATGCGGAAGCGGATATTCGATCACCTTGCCTGTCCTTGGATCGAAACGCCCGATTAAATCCATGTTGTGAGAGTCGTACCAAAGATAGCCATCGGCGTCGAAGCCCAGAGCGTAGGGGCTGGGGTCTTTTCCGGGCAATGGAAATTCCTTGAAAGTTTGCGTCTTGGGATTAAATTGCAACATCTTCCCGCCTTGATATTCACCGGAATAGATCATGCCGTCCGGTCCTATTTACATACGTCTAGTGTATCCATCGGCGGTTGGGGCGGTCCAGAGCATAACTTTGTCAGTTTTTGCGTCGACTTTGCCGATCCTGTTTGTCCGCGGGCTCGTGAACCAGACATCGCCATTTTTATCCGGTTTGACGTCGTAAACGTAACCAATCTCGTGGTCGAAGCGGGTAAATTTTTTGGTTTCAGGATCAAAGCGGGTCAACGGGACACCGCTTGCCCACACCTTCCCGCTAGGGTCGATCCGGATCGTGTGCTTCGATCCGCCATCTTCAATTCCTTCCTGCCCCGGAAGATACTGATCCTGGTATTCGGTTACTTTCTGCGTTCCAGGATCCCATTTTCCAACTTTGTTTGAGCCTTGCTCGGCGAGCCACACGGAGCCGTCCGGAGCAGGCACTGCAGAGTGAACGCCAGCTGTTCCAACATTGGGGACCGGGAAATCCTGCATCTCTCCTGTCTTTGGATCGAGGCGCGTAATTTTATTTGCAACTCCAAAGTTCGGGATCCACAGATAGCCATTCTTGTCGGGAGCGGCGCTGAAGGGCATGCGACTCGGCCCCGGCATGTCGTATTCGACATACACGATGTTCAAGGCTTCGCTGCTGAAGGGGCGGACCGTGTCTTTGTAGCCGGGCATGTCCGCCGCTGATCTCGGCAACACTGAATCAGGCCCGAAAAGACTAGTCAAATAAGAGGCGATATCCGCCGCTTCCTGATCGCTGAGATTCGGCCCCAGGAAAATACTGAAATGCATGGCGTCTCGCATAAACGCGATGCGATCTTTCCAGCCATCCGCATCTCGCGTGACGGAAGCCATGCGGCTTTGAAATTGATGGCAAATGTTGCAGTGGGCAAAAATCAAGTCCTTCCCTTTTGCCGGCGGCCAGAGTTGTTTCGCCTGGGATTGAGAAACTTCATTCCAGCGCACGGCGGCCTTTTGCAACGAGAAATCAATGGAGGCGTTCTGGTCGGCCGTGAGAGCGACGGGATTGCGAGGATCGGCGCGATAACCGACAGCCTTTATAAAAACGCGATAATCTCCGGCCGCGAGATCAGGAATTTGATAGCGTCCCTGACTATCGGAAAGCACAATGACCGTAATTCTGGTCTTCGCGTTCTGCGCCTCCACGAACGCGCCTTGAAATTGCGCGCCATCCGCACCTTTTACGGTGCCGGTGATTGTTGCGCCGTAGCAGGCTGAGGTGAGGAAAACGATCGCACTCCACAATGCTAAAACTTTGGTTTGAACCCGCATCCCTGTGTTTCCTTTCCCCTTCATCCGCGATCAATTAACATAACAGGCACCGTAAAGGCCGGATAGTTGAAATTGTGTTCTACTCCCCATGAACATGCAAATGCCAGCTTTTTTTCTTAGCAACTGTCAAAAACTGATTTTCGCTCCCTCCATATTGCCGCGATTATTTTTATGGCGGGCTGCAACTACATCCCGCAGTTGGCCGCGCCATGGTTGACACAAAAGGCTGCCAGGCATATGGTCTTGCGCAAGGATCGTAAGAACTGCGGAACCGGGTGAACTACATGAAACGAAACACACGGGATCAGAACGGCGTCTCGCGCAGGGATTTTATCAAGGCGACAGCGACGGGCGCAGGCGCAGCCGCGTTCACCGGTATTGGCGCGGATGGAGCCCACGCGCAGGGGCGGCCCGCGCACTGGGACAAGGAAGCTGATGTCGTCGTTGTAGGTGCGGGAGCGACCGGTCTGCCCGCGGCGATTCAAGCGATCGAGGGCGGGGCGACCGTGATTGTGATCGACGCGAACACGGATGTCGGAGGTCACGCGATCCTCAGCGGAGGAAACGTGGCTCTGGGCGGCGGGACGAGCAGGCAACAGAAATATGGCGTCGTTGATTCGCCGGACCTTTTATATTCGGACCTGACGGATTGGTCTGTCGTGGAACCAAATGGATTCCCAGACTACAGGTATAACGATAAGGAAGTCATTCGCGCTTTTGCCGACGAAAGCGCCAAGACGTATGAATGGCTGGTAGCCCACGGTGTCACATTTGTCGATAAAGCTCCAGACACGTTGGGCGGACACGCGGTGGGTAACTCAGCTCCTCGAGAAAGCCATGCCGCACCGCTGGATTGGCCCCAAGTTCAAACGGGCGTGGCGGCGAGCCCCGAGCGACGAACGACCATGTCCTCCGGTGTGGGCCTCATCAGGCCGCTTGAAGCTACCGCAAGAAAAATGGGCGCTCAGATCCTGTTGCAGCATAGGATGACAGGCATCGTCCGGGAAAATCCGAATTCCGGAAGAGTTCTCGGAATTGCGGCGACCAATCAGGGGAAGACCGTGAACATCCGCGCGAAAAAGGGCGTCATCCTCGGCACTGGAGGACACAGCAGCAATGTAAACTTCCGCAGGATATTCGATCCGAGGCTGACTGAAGAATACCAGGTGGCGGGTGAACCTTATTCCTTCCAGGACGCCAGCGGAGAAATCGCTGCGATGGCCATCGGCGCGTCGCTTTGGGGCGCGTTCAATCAATCGGGAGAATTTGGCCAAAATGTAACGAAAGCCGGCTGGATCGGATGCCAGTACGGCTATGTGAATTTATCGTGGCAGCCGGATAGTCCGATTTTTTCTCAGGCGCGCGCCACGGGGCTTTCCGTAAAGGATTATCAAAATGCGATCCTCGTAAATATGATCGGCCTGCGATTTTATGATGAAACGGCAGGTCAGTTTCCCGCGAACAACTACAATTCAATAAAGCCTTACGTCCCCAGGAGCTACCTCAACGCCGCGAATTTGAAGTACGAGCCATCCAATTTCATCAATGCGGCGCTAGCGGGAACCGGCGATACGACTCCGGGAGGCGGACCGATCTGGGCCATCTTCGATTCAGACGCAGTGAAGCGCGAGGGCTGGAAGGTTAGTCCTCCTTACGTGGATACTGCACAGGGATATTTTTTCTCGGCGGACTCCATTGCGGAATTGGCAGGCAAAATCGTAAACAAGTATCAGCGGAAACCAATGCCACCCGATACGCTGCAAAACACCGTTGCGCGGTACAACTCTTTTGTGGATGCCGGCAAAGACGCCGACTTTGGAAAGCCCGCGCCGAAATTCAAGATTCAGACGCCCCCGTTCCATGCTGCGTGGGCGACACCTGTGATTCACGACACGCGCTCTGGTCTCAGAATTAATGGGAAGTGCCAGGTGGTAGACCTCAACGGCAACGTAATTCCGGGACTTTACTGCGGAGGCGAGACGGCGGGGGGATTCAGCCTGCATGGTTTGGCGCGATGCATGGTGCAGGGCCGGATCGCAGCCAGGAACGCTGTCATGGAAACGGTTAAGGCGTAGTATTTAGGTCCCGAGCAACGCCAATCTGGAGATTGGCGTTCCCGGGTTTTAGGTGATACTCGCGCGGGTCTCGCCGTGATGGCGGTCACAGCGAGACTCGGCCCCGCGCGAAACTTAAAGAGCCAATGCTCCGCGTTCCTGGTTGCGGATGCGGATGGTTTCTTCCACTTTGGACAGGAAGATTTTTCCGTCGCCGATGTTTCCGGACGATGCTGTCTTGAGAATTGCATCGACCGCGGAATCAACCAGATTCTCCGGCAGCACCAACTCCAACTTGATTTTCGGAAGGAGATCGACCGTGTATTCCCGGCCTCGATAAACCTCCGTGTGACCTTTCTGACGTCCATGGCCGCGCACATCGGTGATGGTCATTCCGCCGATGCCCAGCTCGGTAAGGACTTCTTTGACGGCTTCAAACCTGGACGGCTGAATGATCGCTTCTAGTTTTGTCATCATATTTTCTAATCCTTCCTCCAGCGGGCTCCACGCTTAGACGTTGACCTCGCACCCTCAATTTGCCGTAGTCGAATTGAATCTTTGACTGTCTTGCTTATTTCTGGGCCGCCCTCTGCCGTGTCCTCCTTCTTCCATGTCGATCGGAGGAAGACACGGTGAGGGTCAAGCAATTAGGGTGTTACTTTATTTAGTCGCCATGAGCCGGTACGGTTGACTTGATAGGCGAGCCGACCGGGTGATTTGTGGCACCCAAGCCGGAAGGCGAACCCAGCGCGGTGATGACATATTCGGGGTAAGCCGAAATGCCGTGTTCGTGCAGATCGAGGCCGTACATCTCGCCCTCTTGCGAAACACGAAGCGTTCCGGTGGCGTTAACCGCGAGCATCAGCACCATCGCGACGGCGAAAGTGGCCAGCGTGATGCATGCGCTGCCCACGACTTGCGCCGTCAGGAGTTGCGTGCCGCCGCCGTAAAACAGACCCTTGAGCGGCGCGGAGTTGTCAGGGGAAATCGGACCCGTGGCCCCAAATTGCCCGCTGGCAAACAAGCCAAGTGAGAGTGTTCCCCAGATCCCACACATGCCGTGGACAGGAACGGCGCCGATTGGATCGTCGATGCGGAGGTATTCGAGCAACTCCACTCCAAGAACGACGACGACCCCTGCGATGCCTCCCAAGAGAATGGATCCCGTAGGAGTTACCCAATAACAGGGGCAAGTGATGGCGACCAATCCCGCGAGGAATCCGTTCGTGGTGAAGCCTGCATCCCATTTCTTGCTGTACATGTAGGCCACAAACATGGCGGCCAATCCTCCCGCGCAGGCGGCGAGGGTTGTGTTAGCGGCAACTCGCCCGATTCCCTGAAAGTCCATAGCGGAAAGTGTGCTGCCAGGATTGAATCCATACCAGCCGAACCACAGGATCAATCCGCCGGAAACAGCGATAGTCAAATCGTGAGGCAACATTGGAGCGCCACCGTCGCGCTTGAACGTTCGGCCGAGGCGCGGCCCAAGGACAATTGATCCGGCGAGCGCAACCATGCCGCCGATCGTGTGAACTACGGTCGAGCCGGCGAAGTCATGAAAGCCCATTCCGAGCCCGGGCCAGAAATGGCCTTCGCTGCCCATCAATGCCAGCCAGCCGTCCGGGCCCCATGCCCAGTGACCGATGATTGGATAAATAAATCCGGAGACGCCCAAACTGTAAAGCAGGTCGCCCACGAAGCCGGTGCGGCCAATCATTGCGCCGGAAGTGATCGTTGAGCAGGTATCCGCGAAGGCAAATTGAAACAGCCAAACGGCGAGAAATGCGATGCCTGTCCCTTCATAGGTTGCAGGCGCGCCTTGCAGGAAGAACCAGTGATAACCGATAAGGCCGTTCCCATGGCTGAACATGAATGCGAAACCGATCGCGTAGAAAAGAATGCCGCAGAGACAAGTATCCACGACGCATTCCATCAAAACGTTCACGGTTTCGCGCGAGCGGCAGAAGCCGGCTTCCAGCATCGTGAATCCAACTTGCATTCCGAACACCAGGAACGCGGCGATCAGCGTCCACACCGTGTTAATCGGATTGACGATGTCGTTTCCTTTCAGGTCAGGATCGGCCGCGGAAGCGTGTCCGCCCATGAAAACCGAAATGAGACCGATCGCAACAAAGACCAGGGCGACGCCGATTCCCTTTCCAGCGAGCAGCACCGCGCCGTAGCGACGCCATTCAGGTTTTTGCAGCCGGAGGCGGAGCCTTGAAAATTTTTCAGAAAGTGATAACTTTTTTTGAACTCTTGCTATGTCAGACATTTCTAATCTCCTTTTAGGAATGAGCGCTCATTTTTCTTTCGTGTAACAGATTGCTGTGTCTATGCCTTAAATCTGAGCCCAGGTAGGCGCGGAAACATTACTGACGATCGAACGAAAACATTTGTTGAAGCTGCGCTGGAATGAACCAGGCGGCGTCCCAAAAACCGGGAACCCTGGCGAAGTTTCCTGTTCGCCGTCATCAAGATCCATTTCCGAAACTTCATCGGTGTCTCCTCGTTAAAAACTCATTGCATATTCTTCAGACGGTAGAGGGCTCAGGATTCCGCCTTCGAGGTAAAATTGGAAACCCAGCAATTTCGCACGCATCGTTAGAGAAGAAATATGTTTCGGAACTTCTTCTCCTCTGGCGGCTGTGCCGCTGATGACTAATTCGAGTTCCCCGGTAGTCGATTGCCGGAAGACCCGAAGTACTGCTGCGCTAACGGCAGGCAGCTCTTTGAAGATTGCGCAACGAATTGCAACCGCATCTTCGAGGGCCTGCACCGAGGCGTGAACTTGCCCCACGCGGACGGGCAAATCTGAATCCCACTCATCCGCAACGCGCGCCAGGACCTCACACGCGGCGATATCGCCGCGCAATTCCAACCGCAAAACCTTCAGCGGCGCGCGAGACAGTCTGCCGGACCGACCCTTCACTCGCAGCCAGCGAACCAAGTTGCCAATGTTATGTAACTGACTCACCATTTTTTGATTTTCGTCTTTCATCTCAAAACTCGCGCCGCCCATACCAAACATGGCGGTCTCTGTCATGACGAAGAGCCGCGGCGGCAGAATCACGCCGAATCAAAACAGGGGGCTTCCTGCAACGAGTAGGGACACTCGCGCGCGACACCCTATTTCGGGCAGACAGTCAATCGCTCTTCGTTGAGCGCGTTGTAGCTATTGTTTGGACACGGCGTCGTGTCCGAAGGAAAAAGCTGATAGAGCAGAAACTTAAAAAACCTTCCCTTTTCATCGGCGAAAAGGGGCTCAGTTCAATCTCAATAGTGTTTGAACTGTCCGCGCAGTTTGCACATGTTCGCGGAGAGAGTCAAATCTAAATCTTAGATTGCTTCGATTAGAATTTCCCAAGGTCGGAAGGGCATCGGTCCCTGGACCAATATTACATATTTCAACTATTCAGAGCGGCGTTTCAGGTCTTCACTCAAAATGATGGATTCTGAAAGTTCTTTCATCGATTTGCGCCGTTGCTGGCTTTCTCGCTGAATCGTCTGGTAGGCCTCTTCCTCGCTGACTCCCAACTCACGCTGCAAAATTCCTTTGGCGCGTTCTACCAGCTTGCGGGTTTCCAATCTGTTTGATAGCTCCGAGTTCTCGCTATCCAATCGTACTCTCTCAACTTCGGCGCCGACAAGAAAGCCGATGGTGGCCACCAGGTTGATCTCCCGCTTCGTGTATTGATACGGCTCTCGATTTTGCAGATTGATGACGCCGACCAGGCGTCCTCCGCTCACCAATGGAACGGATAAGAAAGCTTCAAAGTGGTCCTCCGGCAATTCGTGGAACATATTGAAGCGCGAATCTTCACCCGCGCCTTGCTCCACGACAACGGGTTCACGCCGCTCGGCTACCCAGCCCGTGATTCCTTGCCCCAGTTTCAGTTTCAGGTGATCCACCAATTCCGGATGCGGATTCTTGGAAGCTCGAAGCACCAACTCGTCATGTTCAAGAATATAGACAAAACAGGAATCACACTTCACAACGGCAACGACAAATTCGACGACCTCGTTGAGCACCTCGTGCAGCGGGTCAGCCGCAGCGAGGCGGCTGGCAATTTTATTCAGTAAGGTGATATCGAAACTCACCTCGCGTTCCCGGGACGCAAGATTCTCAAGCCTCGATCGCAAAACGGAGAACTGCGCTTGTTCGTCCCGTCTCGCGCGATCGCGCTCGAGGGCCTGGTTGATCGCGTCCAGTAGATCCTGTTTTTGAAACGGCTTTGAAAGGAACTCCACCGCTCCCGCCTTCATCGCGCGCAAGGTCATG
>JAOAPW010000236.1 GCA_025463105.1 Candidatus Acidiferrum typicum
CGTCACCAGGTCAAAATCCTCACCGATCGCCGCCGGCCGGTATCCACCTGCGCGTATCAGCAGGTCGCGACGAAAGATTCCAAATGCGCCGGAAATATTCGGAAGCATATTCCATCGGGCCCAGGCTTCCCGGCCCAGTAGAAACGCCCGCAGGTATTCAACCACCTGAATGATTTCGAGCGGACCGGACGGAAGCCGCGCCTCGATCAACGCCCCGTTCCGCACCAGGGATCCATTCACGGCGCGGACGATCCCGCCGGCTGCCACGATGCGCTCAGGATCGGAAAGAATTACGACCATCATGCGCAGCAACGCGTCGCGTTCAAGAATTGCGTCAGCATCCAGCACACAGATGTAAGGGCTGGTCGCCGCATTTACGCCGGCATTGTTCGCATCCGCCTTGCTGCCACCAGGCTCTTTATCAACAACGATCAAGCCCGGGTACGCGTCGCTGAGGTAAATTCCACTGACAGGAGCGCTGGGAACGATTGCATGGTAGAGCACGTTGGCTCGCCGCAGGCCAAAATGCCGCATGAGCTCTTCAAGAGTGCGGTCGGTTGAGCCGTCGTTCACGACCACGACTTCCAGATTCGGATAGTCCAGTTGCAATGTCGAAAACACGGAAGCCACGATGCATTCCTGCTCGTTGTGCGCAGGCATAACCACTGAAATCGGCGGCGTGAACGGCGAAACCTTGATGAGCTCGATCCGAATGCTGGCAAGCCTCCTCTGATGGGTCGTGCTGGAAACAATCGCGGTCAACAGAAGAGCCAGATAAATGAGATTAGCCGCAAGGTAATAATAGAAGAGAGCGTGATTCGATATGTCTATGAAACGAAGCATTCGATCAGACCTTTTCCAGTAGTGGATCAACCGGTTCAGCACTCCACAGAGTTGCCGCGCCTTCACGGAGCGAGTCCAGCAGCCGCGTTGCGGCCGCGTCGTGTTGCGACGGATCGGAAAGTTCTTCGACGACCTTCCCAAAATCGCCGGCAAGCTCCAGCGCGGAAATCATGGCGTGCAGCGCGTAACGATCGTGGGAATCAACCACGTTTTCAAGGATGTGCGTTCTTTCTTTTATGAACTCCGAAAGTGCGGCGGCGGAGCGCAAGCGTACGAAGCGGTTTGAATCGCACAGCGCCTCGAGAAGGATGGGAATTGCCCGGGGATGCCGCACCGAATCAAGCGAAGCGACGGCGCGCAGGCGCACGAACCAGATGGGATCCCGCGCGAGACCCGCGAGCGCCGGCAGAGCAAGCGGCAAAGGCATCACAGTCAATGCGCGAGCCGCCGACGCACGAACCTCCGGCAGCGGATCACCAGCCAGAACGATCATTTCATCGGCCATTTCCGGTAACGCGATCTCTGCCGCAACACGCGCAAGAATTTCCCGCGCTTCGCCCTGCGCGCGGCGAAGATAGGGCAACAGCACCTCCGGATGCTCCTCGCAGCAACGCAGCAGTGCGTTGGAAATGGGATGCGGTGGAATGTTAAGTCCACCTGTCATGAGGCGTTCCAGGATGGGCTCGGCTGCCTGCTTAAGCCCCGTGCGTCCCAATCCGCGAACCGCCGCGAGGCGCGTTTCCAGTTGCACGTCATCGAGGGCTTCGGCGAGCGCGGGAATTGCTTCCGGCATCAGAGTTGCGCCGAGCGTGACCAGCGCATTGCGCCTTTGCCATGCATGGCCTTTCCGCGCCTGCTCGATATAGGCGTCGAGCATTCCGTTGGTGCGCATGAATTCCTGAAACCTTGACCGGTCTTTCAAGCTCGCGGAATCCAGATCCCGCAGGACGAAGCCCTGCACGATTGCACGCCGCATCGGATCGCCGCGCCAGGATTCTGAATTCACCGCACCGCTCAGGATCTCGCGCCATTGTTTGCGGATAGTGAAGGCCAGCAAATCGTGCCGGCGGAAGTAGCTGCGGCGCGTGGCGCGCCGGATCACGATGAATAACAGCAGCGCGGCAATCCCGGCAAAGGAGGCGAAAATTGCCTCCATCAGGAAATGCCCGCTCCCGGAATGCGGCAGCCAGCTAGAAAAAGATTCCATAATTCACCCCAAAGCTGGTCTGCGTGCGTCCTTGCGAGCGATTTTGACGCGCGACGTAAATGGAAATATCCTGTTTGCGCGACAGCCGGTATTTGCCGCCGCCGCCGATGGTTTGCGCCGAAAAACGGCCAATCTGGTCGGCTTGCGCGAAATCTTCCGTGCCCACGGCGAAAAACACGTTTGCAGTAAATTGTGGACCGAGTGGAAGACCGATCTTCGCAATGCCCGAGGGACTCCAATCCGGACCCGTGCTCGAGAAAGCGCTGCGAGCCTGGGTAACAGCGATCGAAAATGTCGCGTCACGCGGAACGTACAGGATGGCCGTGCTGGTTAATCCCAGCACACGCGTATCCCGATACCAGAACCAATGCGACTGAAAATCCGTCTCCAGCCCGCGGAAGAAATATTTTTCACTCAGTCGAAATCCGTGCCCGTATTGCATAAGCGCTTCAGCGCGCGGGATCACTCCCTGATCGCGCGCGACGGCTCCGCCGATCGTGAAAGAATCATTGCGTCCGAAGCGCCGCGAAATGCTGCCGGCAAATTTTCCGGCGTCGGCTCCGAATCGTTGATAAAAAATTCCGGCAAAAGATGTAGTCCAGCGGGAATCCCAGTGGGAGGTGATCTCGAGGGTTTCCGCGTTCGCCGCATGTCTGTAATTGAACGCGTCGGTATCCGATCCGAAGCTCAATTCGTGGCGCGGCTGCGGAGCGAGCGAATCGAGTCCCGCGCGCGCTGTTTTATCGGTCGGAATTCTTGACAGCGCAGCGAGGAAATCCGAACGGGCTTCGGACCTGCGACCCAAAGCGAGCAGCAAGGAGCCACGCTGGTCGAGAATGTCAGCGCGGTCGCGGTCAAGCTCGATCGCCTGGTTGAGGAGTAAGAGGCCTTCCGCTTGCCGTTGCTCCCTTACGAGCACGCCGGCCAGTCCACTCAGAACGTCGGGGTCATTCGGCGTGACGCTCAGTACGCCGCGAAATTCCAACTCTGCTTCCTGGGAATTTCCCAGCCACGCCAGGGTGCGCGCCCGCCAGCCGCGTGCGTCCGTATCGTCCGGCGCGGCGGCGATCCGTTGATTCGCGATTTCCAACGCAGCCGTCAGATGGTGCGCGTCAACTTCTTTGCGCAGACTCGTCAT
>JAOAPW010000254.1 GCA_025463105.1 Candidatus Acidiferrum typicum
CCCAGCCCGGAGAGCAGCATTTCCACGCCCAGCAGGGCCGTCTTGTTGTGCAGATCGATCACGGGATTAATTTCGACTACTTCGAGCGACACCATAGCTTCGCTATCCGCGATCATTTCGAGCGCCAGATGCGCCTCGCGGTACGTCACGCCGCCACGCACTGGCGTGCCAACTCCGGGCGCGTCGGTCGGATCCACAAAATCCATGTCCAGGCTGACGGCGGTTCCGTCTGTATCATCGGTAACGAAACGCAGCGCTTCGCTCATCACTTCGCGCATGCCGCGCTCATCGATATCGCGCATGGTAAAAACGTGCACGCCTGATTCCTTGATCAAGCGGCGCTCTTTGGAGTCCAGGTCGCGCACGCCAACAAGAGCGACGTTGCGCGGCTCGACTTTCGGTTTGTAGCCAAACAGTTCGACGAGTTCCGGCGCGCCGTAGCCGATAATGGCGGCGAGCGGCATGCCATGAATATTTCCGGATGGCGAACTTTCCGGCGTGTTCATGTCGCCGTGCGCGTCCAGCCACAAATAGCCGACGCGCTTGGATTGCTTGCGAAAATAATTTGATACTCCGGAAAAAGAGCCCACAGCGATGGAATGATCCCCGCCGAGGACCAGCGGCACAAAACCTTCCGAAAGCGTGCGCTCCGTCATTTCCGCAAGTCCGCGGCAAGTCTCGGAAATTTCGTGCAGATACTTCGCGCGCTTCTCGCCGTAATGTTGTTCCTCGGGTTGCTTCACGGCAACGTTGCCGATATCTTCGACCGTGTGACCCAGCGCTTTCAGGCGCTGCTGAAGTCCCGCGACACGCAACGCGGACGGACCCATATCGACTCCGCGGCGGCTCTGGCCGAGGTCCATGGGCACTCCGATGATGCGAATCTTTAAAGCCATGTTGAAACCCGCCCCGGTTCCTCTAAGAAGGTAAGGCAGCGAGTCTTTAAGGGTACACGCGGTACAGCATCCGAGGGAACGGAATGACTTCGCGGATGTGCTCAGTTCCGCAAATCCACGCCACTGTGCGTTCCAGGCCTAATCCGAAGCCGGCGTGCGGAACGCTGCCATAACGGCGAAGGTCCAGATACCAGCCGAAGGCCTCTTCCGGAAGATTACTTTCGCGGAGTCTTTTGACGAGCAAATCATAATCGGCGATACGCTCGCCGCCGCCGATAATTTCGCCGTAGCCTTCGGGCGCGAGCATATCGAATCCGAGTGCAAGTTCGGGCCGCAGCGCATCCGGCTGCATGTAAAAGGCCTTAAGGGCCGTTGGATAGCGATGAACCATTACAGGGCGGTCATAGGTGCTGGACAGAATAGTTTCCTCGTCGCCACCAAAATCGTCTCCCCACTTCGCGGAATTTCCGCGTTCCTGGAGGATTTTGACAGCTTCGTCGTAGGTGATGCGCGGAAACGGCGCCTTAACATTGGCGAGTTTTGTGACGTCTCGTCCAACAGTCTCGAGTTCTCTCGGGCGATTCTTCACTACCGATTGCACGATGTGGCTGACTAAGCCCTCGCCCAAAACCATCATGTCTTCCAGATGCGCGTAGGCAGCTTCCGGCTCGAGCATCCAGAATTCGGTGAGGTGGCGGCGCGTTTTTGATTTTTCCGCGCGAAAAGTCGGGCCGAACGTGTACACCTTGCCAAGCGCCATCGCGGTTGCCTCAACGTACAGCTGACCCGACTGCGTGAGGTAGGCTTTTTGATCGTCAATGTATTGGACTTCGAACAGCGTCGTCGTGCCTTCGCAGGCCGCCGGAGTGAAGATGGGCGCTTCGGTCAGAATGTAGCCCTGCGAGTCCATGTATTCGTGCGCGGCGCGAACCGCCTGCGCGCGGATGCGCAGGATTGCGGCCTGGCGCGGCGTGCGAATCCAGAGATGCCTGCGATCCAGCAGGAAATCGACGCCGTGCTCCTTCAGTTGAATCGGATAGGGAGTTTCATCGGGAACGCGCTGCACGACTTCGATCGCGGTGATTTGAATTTCGAACCCGCCCGGCGCACGTTTGTCGGCATGGATGCGTCCCGTGACGATCACGCTGGACTCCTGCGTTAGTCCGCGTAATGCTTCGAACGCCGCAGGCTGATCCTTCAGCGATACGACACCCTGGATCGTTCCCGTGCCGTCGCGGAAAATCGGAAAAAGCAGTTTGCCTGATTCGCGGAGATTATAAAGCCAGCCGCGCAGCGTTACTTCCTGCCCATCGTACTGTCCGACATCCTGAATGCTCACCACTGGCATGAAATTTCGGTGTCTCCCTGGTACAAACACGTGTCCACGAGAATCGATCTTGTAGCACGGTTTTGTAGCTCACCTCTTCAGAGGTGAGGGTTTAGTTGCCAATTGCGAAGAAAATCCCCGCGTCTGACCCTTCGCCGTCTCTCAGGGCAAGAGACGCGGGCTACAAAAATCCCCGCTAAGCCTGCGTCATGGCCTGTTCGAATTTATCGAACACGCTGCGCATGCCCTGGAGCGTCCCGGCAAACGCTTGCACGTCGGCTGAACCAATCGCCGCGGCAGGCTCTTTGAGCTCAAAAACGAAGGGAACGTCAGCCGGCATGGTAGTGAGCGCGCCGTTCCAGTCGATTGTTCCTTCGTAAGGCGGTAAGTGGTCATCACGGTCGCCACCATTGTCATGGATATGGGTCGTGACGATGAGGTCGCGTATAACTTCGATGCTGGGCACCACGCCACCCTCAAGATGCGCGTGTCCGGCATCGAAACACAGCTTCACGTTCGTCAGGCGCGTTTGCTCGAGGAAATTTTTCAGATTTGCGGGAGTGGCCATATCGCCGGGCGTGTTCTCAAGAGCAATCGTGACGCCACGCTGTTTCGCGAACAAGGACAGCAGTTCGAGAGAACTGAAGGCCGCATCCCAACGGCGCTGGTCAGGGACATCGCGGTGCCCCGCCACATGGAGGACGCAATAGCGGAAGGTTACGCACTCCACCAGGTCCAAAGCCCGCTTCATTTCGTCCACCGCATCCTGACGCCGAATTCTTTCCGGGTCGGAAATCAGGAGCGGGGTACCGCTTTCGCGCCGCGGATAAGAATCGCGCGTAGTCGGCGCGTGGATCGAATGCAGGGTGAGATTATTTCCAGAGAGCCAGGATGCCAGCTCCCGCGCGTCATCGGTGTTGTGATAATCGAAATGTCCGCGCGAACAAAACAATTCGATCGCGGAAACGTTGGCGCGCGCCACTTCTCCAACCAACGCTGCGCTCAATTTGCGGTTAACAAAAAGGTATGTGGAGAGAACTGGATGCATTGTCACGGATTGCCGGCAGTTTTCCTTTGGCAGGCTCAGTTCACCCGCACTCGCGAACCATTTCGACTCTAAGCGAAACGCTGAATCGCGTCAAGGCAGGCCCGAACTGGAAATAAAAATCGGCCTCTTACTCTTCGCTCAGGAATTCAGCTTCAGGAGGGCCGGGTATCAATCCGGCGTTCACGCCTCGCGTGAGAAATTCGCGCACTGCCTGGCGTCCGCGTTCGCCATAGCCGAGCGTCCATTTGTTCACGTACATTCCGATAAATTTGTCGGCCAGTTCGGAATCCATGTCTCGTGCGAATTGCATAGCGTAATTGACCGCCGCTTCGCGATGCTCGAGCGCAAAGGTGACGCTTTCGCGAATCGCCTGCGCCACTTGAACTCCCACCTCCGGACCCAGCACGCGGCGAACCCCATTTCCACCGAGCGGCAGCGGAAGCCCGGTCTGTTCGAGCCACCACTGGCCCAGATCGACGACCCGGTGCATCCCCATCTGCGAGTACATGAGCTGTCCCTCGTGAATCAGCAGGCCTGCATCGACCTCCGCATTCTTCACGGCGTCCAGGATGCGATCGAAAGCCATGGGCACGGGCTCAACGCGCGGCTCGTACAAGCGAAGCGTCAGGAATGCGGAAGTGTGCAGTCCCGGCACGCCGACCCGGCATTTCGCCAAATCCTCGCGTTTGAGCGGATGCGAAGAAACAACGATGGGCCCGTATCCCTCGCCAAAGCTTCCTCCGCAATCCAGCAAAACATATTTGTCGCGGATATTGGGATAGGCGGCAAAGCTGAATGCCGTCACGTCATAAATTTCCTGAGAGGCCGCTTGATTGAGTGTTTCGATGTCAGCCAGGACGTGTGAGAACTTCAGTCCGGGCGTGCGCACCTTCTGCGTGGCCAGTCCGTAAAACATGAAGGCGTCGTCGGAGTCCGGCGAATGAGCAAGCTTGATTTCCTGAACTTTACCGGTCGCAGGTTTCATCGGCATCTCGTTACGTCAATTCTCCCAACGGGTGCGGCCTCTACTTGGAGCCCGCAAGTTTATTTGACTCGTTTCCGAACGCTGACAGACTCCCGGGAGTCAATCCAGCCCGCTCGTCCGCAAGGATGCTGGAGTCGCAGGAAATCTAGGGGTGACACCCGTTCAGCAAAGAGAAGCGTCTGAGGCGGCTTCCATTCTGCACCGACCTTCAAGGGCAAAAGGGTATCACAGACCGACTTGCCGGACAATTCCGCGCTAGCTCAGTAGGACAGACACTCTTGTCTGTTCGGTACGATGTCGCCAGAGCATGGCGGGACAGGCAGGAGTCCTACTAAAACCCCCACGCGTAAACCCGACGCGTGGGGCACGCTGCACCCGTACACGCCCCGATCGAATGCTAGAGAGCGGCTGCGAGGCGCGCTATCGCGGTGTCGAAGCTGACTCTGCCGTCCAGATAGGGGCGCCAGTAGAGATCCAGCATGCCGCGAAAGCGGTCCCATCCTCCGGTATAGAGGCCGAATCGCGCGGCGTACGGCTGATAATTGGAGGGATCGCTTCCTTGAAGAGTCGAGAGCGTCATCGTTCCATAGGCCAGATCGCGGCGAACCAGTTCGCCGGTGGTGTAAAACAGCAGGGCGTGCCAGAGATCGCGCGGGATGGGTTTGTCGCGATTGCGGAATTCGCTGGCGATTGCTTCGTTCACCGCGCTGGCAAGTGCGTGCGACGATTCGTGAAAGAGAACTTCAAATCCGTAGATTCCTTGATTGCGCACGTCATGACTTGAGATTGTCACGTGTACGGGGTTGAAGGTGGTGTAGGCGCCGCCAGGCCCTCCATACCACACCACATCCACTCGCAATCGTCCCGGTGGCCAGGGCCGTTGATACACTTCCGAGAGCTGCGCGGAAAGCGTCTGGCCCATTTGTCGAACCATCGGTGCAACCTGGGCGATCCATTCGCGATTTGTGCGATCTTGTTCGGCCCACCAATGCGCCCGGTAAATCGGCGCGGCGCGGTCGAGAGTCTCAACCAGGTCCGCTTGTAGTCCGGATCTGCAATCGGCGGAAGTTTTGCCCTGCAGCTCCGTACAATTTTCCATCTCAGCCAGGCGGTTGTTTATCATCTCCATCTCACCATTGACCAGGAGATCGCGCCGCGCCAGATCCCTGGCATAAAACGCCACAGCGGCTCGCCAGACTTTTATTTCTTCCGCGGGGAAATCGATAAGGGAAACTGGCGGCTCATCCGGAGGCGCAACGCCTCGCGGACTGCCCGTGGAAGAAGAGTTGCCATTCAGGAGGCGCGCTTGCAGGTAAAGGAAGTGGTGCAGATTCACCCAGAATCCGCTGTGCAACTCGAATACGGGAAGCGGAGATTCAACTCCAGCGGACTGCTGTGCGGGAAAACGTGGCAATCGAACCGCGGGCGCAGCCTGAAGAGAAGATTCAGCGGAGCTTAGCGCAACAAGGAGACCGAGCGCTGCAATAGCACAGTTCCGTCGGTTATTTTTTGGGAAGGAAGCAATCATGACCCGAGTTGGATGGTATCGCCAAACCCACCTCTTCCGCTAGGCGTCAAACAACCTGGGAAGAAAAAGCGAACGTCGCCGCATAGCGTCAGCTGCGTCAATGGAATATTTTACGAAGTAACGCTGTGGCTTCCATCCCGTTGATGACCTTCTTGCGAACCATCAAATTAATCAGCTCGTTTAGGACCTGCTGCAAGCGTAAAACGTCCGAGATCTCGTCTGCATGAGGTTCTGCAACTGGCGCATTGGTTTCGGGCAGCGTCTCGCCGCTCAATTCGGCAATCCATGACTGCAATACAATCTGATGTTCGGGCTTGACTTCGGTAAAAGCGAGTCCCATCCCAACCGATTGCTGCGCGTAACTGACAGTGGCCATCGCTTCGAAGAGTTTCTTTTCGCGCTCCAGGCGAACGCGCACCAGGGAACCTATGGCAAAAGTGGAAAGAATATCGATATAGCATCCGCCGAGTCCCAGGTCGGAACTGCGCCCTGTCACGCGGGTTTCGGAACGCAACTCCATAATCTCGGCTGTCGCTGTGAACGGGTATCGAACGGCAAGGCGTCGCTCCGGACCTGTCTCCACTTCCGATTTATCCGGCAGTGGGCTCGGCACCAGAATCAACGGATTGTCTGAGGTCTTGGACATCGCGCACGGCACCCGGCCAACATACGTCTCCTTACCACATTCGATTAAGTGGGATTCCGGGCGCGGTCCTGCGCTCAGAAACAGAAGGGTGTATAGAGTATCCCCCCGCGCCGGAATGAGTAGCAAGTGGAAACTTCCAGGATTACTATCCGAGCAATGATGAAGTATGAAGAGGCTTAGGACGAACCTATACGTGGGTCAGTGGAAGTAGCGACGGCCCCTTGCTTGTCGGCCCCTCGCAGAACTCCCGCCGAATCCAGATAAAACGAACGCCGGCCGTCCTTGCCATACGCGACGGGCGTTGCGGCGAGCTCAAATTTTGCCGTCTGGTTAGCTTCTTCGTCTGGCAGATTGCCGCCGGCGGGCACGATTGTGTAGCGGATTGTATAACCGTTCTTCTTCCCGGTGGAAAGCTCGGCATCCACCAGATCTGCGGCCTCGGGCGAAATCTCACCCTTTGGCGCCGGACCCAGCGGATCAAGCGTGTCCGGCAATTTACCGTACGTGCGCCGGTAGGTGTCAAGCGCGGTGGCAAGTTTGCGGAGTGCAGCGATGGCATCATCCTCGCGCGACTCAAGATCCGCTTGCTCCCATTGCTTCTCCATCGAAGAGATGTCCAACAGAATTAAGCCGACTGATAAAAGTTTCCAATTGCCCCCCTCACGCACCAGTCCAAAGGTGATCGACCGCGAAGGCTCGCCCGGAAGAGGAATCTCCATGGGAATGAATGCCAGGTTTTCGCGCAAGCGCGTTTCACCAAAACGCATTTCGGTTGAAATTCCCGGCGCTTCACAACGAACAACTGGGTGACCGGTTGCACTCGTCGACAGCAAGGTCCTGCCGGGATCTTCGAGCAGCACAAATCGTTTCATGAGAGCCGTGCGCTGCGGAACCGAAAGTTTTCGATAGGCCGCGGTATTATCGGAGGTAAGAAAATTTCCGAATACCTCGTGATCCTGGCGGCAGGCGGCCGAGAGCGCGCTGGACAGTGATGTCTCGGGACTGGCGGCCATCGCCTGCTGGGTCTGCGCAGCGTTTGCCGAAAGCAATCCGGCCAGCACAAAAACTAAAATGAAGAGCATGTTTCGAGCCGCCGTGCGAACTGCCAAACATTTTACGGCCCGAGCGCTCACGTTTTCGCTCCACGCAATATCGCCGCGAGATTTTGTGTGAATTTGGATCGAGGCATCACGTCCTGGCAACCTGCCGCGCGAGCGCGTTCCGCCAATTCTGTCTGCACATGAGATAGAAACGCGATCACCCGCCGCGGGTTGCCTGGCGCATTCGCCTGGATGCCTGGCTCGAGGCCGAGCCCGCACCCGACTCCGGCAAGCGAAGCCGGCTCCGCAGTCCTGTTGCAAAGCTGCTCGACGGCGTCGAGCGCTCCTTGCCGGGCGTTCAAATCCACAAT
>JAOAPW010000319.1 GCA_025463105.1 Candidatus Acidiferrum typicum
ATTCATCATTGCGTCGCGCAGCCGAAGGACCGATGAAGAACGTACTCGAATATACGGAAGAGGAACTGGTCTCCGCCGATTTCAAGGGCAACGCGCACTCGTCCATCTTCGATTCCGGCTACACAAGGGTTGTCGGCGCAAACTGCGCGAAGATATTGGCTTGGTATGACAACGAATGGGGATATTCGAGTCGCTGCCGGGATTTGATCGAGCTATTAGCATCGAAGCTTTAGGGAATGTGACTGGCAATCGGTGACTGGTGACTTGTGAACCGTGCTGATGCGCAGGGCCGCCGGCGCTGCGAAAACAATTGCTCAAAATCGGTGATTATGTCTGACGAAGTGAGGAATTCCTCTTACACTCCGGATCTATATCATGAGTAAACTTTCGATTCGCGATCTGGACATGGGAAGCAAGCGCGTGTTTGTGCGCGTCGATTTTAATGTTCCCTTGGAGGGAGAACGCGTCACCGATGATACTCGAATCCGCGAAACGCTTCCGACGATTGCATTCGCGCGCGAACGCGGCGCTCGACTTGTTTTGGCGTCGCATCTGGGACGGCCAAAGGGGAAGCCCGATCCTAAATATAGTTTGCGGCCGGTCGCGGTGAAGCTTGCGGAATTGCTTGACGCGCCGGTGGAGTTCGCAGCTGATTGCGTCGGGGCCGATGCGGAATCCAGAAGCCGCGCACTCGCCAATGGTGGCGTACTCTTGCTCGAAAATGTGCGCTACCACGCTGAAGAAGAGGCCAACGACGAAAACTTTTCGCGTCAACTGGCGGCGCTCTGCGATGGCCTGTTTGTTTGCGACGCATTCGGTTCGGCGCATCGTGCGCACGCATCGGTCGTGGGAATTACGCGTTTCGTAAAACAGGCCGCCGCCGGATTGCTGATGGAGCGCGAGTTGACCTATCTGGGGAAGGCGCTCTCGAATCCCGAGCGGCCCTTCGTGGCCGTGCTCGGTGGGGCCAAGGTGTCTGAGAAGATTGAAGTGGTCGAAAACTTGATGCGTGTGGCCGATGCGATGCTCATCGGCGGCGGCATGGCATACACGTTCCTGAAATCGGAGGGACTCCCAATCGGGAAATCACTCGTAGAAACCGACAAGCTGGATCTGGCGCGAAAACTGATCGAGGAGGCCAAACAGAAAAATTTCCGGCTTCTGCTGCCCATCGATCATGTAGTGGGCGCCGAGTTCAAGCCGGATACGAAGACGCAAACGACCAGCGTAAACGCGACGCCCGACGGATGGATGGGGCTGGATATTGGTCCCGAGACGGTCGCGAAATTCAGTGCGGAGCTGGCGCGCGCCAAAACGATCTTATGGAATGGGCCGATGGGTGTGTTTGAGATGCCGGCGTTCGCGCGAGGAACTCTGGAGATTGCGTGCGCTGTCGCCGCGGCGACGGCCAGGGGAGCAACGTCAATCGTGGGCGGAGGAGATTCCGTGGCGGCGATTCACGCGGCAGGGCTCGCCGATAAAGTTTCGCATATCTCGACTGGTGGAGGCGCGTCGCTGGAATTCCTCGGCGGGCGCAAGCTGCCGGGAGTTGAGGCGCTGACGAATAAGAGCTGAGCACATAAAAGCAATTCAAGATTTAACACAAAGGACACAGAGGTCGGAGCACAGAGGTCGCAGAGAGGGAAAATCATAATTTCGAGAGTTAGATTAATTTCTCTGTGATCCTCCGTGCTGCTTTGTGCCCTCCGTGTTGAGCTTTCTCGGGATTTAACACTGATCGCCACTTCAGCGACGAAAGAGGCGTGATGCGAAGACCGGTGATAGCCGGGAACTGGAAGATGTACAAGACGCAGGCAGAGACGCGCGCCTACTTTGCCGCGTTCGTGCCGCTTGTATCCGGGACGACTCATTGCGAGATCATCATCGCGCCGCCTTTTACCGCGCTGGCTGCGGCGGCCGCCGCCACCCGCGGAACTTCAATTTCGATTGCGGCACAAGATGTAGCCTGGGAATCTGAAGGCGCCTTCACCGGGCAAGTATCCGCGGCGATGCTCGTAGAAGCGGGATGCCGCGCCGTGCTCATTGCGCATTCGGAAATGCGTCAGTTCTGTTGCGAGACCGACGAGCGCGCCTGCAAGAAGGTAAAGTTGGCGCTGGCGGCGGGTCTGACGCCGATTTTGTGCGTGGGTGAGTTACTTGCTGAGCGCGAGGGTGGCAAAACGGAGGAAGTCCTCGAGCGTCAGTTTCGCGGCGGCTTGGCCGCGTTGACCGGTGCGGATTTCTCGCGTATCATTCTTGCTTACGAACCTGTCTGGGCGATCGGCACTGGCCGCACGGCGACTCCGGAAATTGCCGCGGATGCGCACAGGTTCCTGCGACAGCAGGCGGCGGCGATGTTTACACCGGCGCTCGCCAGTGGGTTGCGAATTCTCTACGGTGGTAGCGTCAAGCCTGACAATATCAAGGGGTTGATGGCGCAAGAGGAAATCGATGGAGCGCTGGTGGGTGGCGCGAGTCTGAAACCCGAAGCGTTCGCCTCCATCGTAAATTTTTAAGAGCGTGAAATTCTGAAGGGCAGGAAGTGTAATGCCAAGAGAAGTTAAGTGGGCAATCTCGATTGCGGTTGGCCTGTGTTTGCTGGCCCTCGGCTGGAAAGTTTATTTTGTGCTGGTCACTCTGCA
>JAOAPW010000347.1 GCA_025463105.1 Candidatus Acidiferrum typicum
GAGCGAACCGGCTCCGCAAATCTCGCCAAACGATCTTGCGCCACGATCGCCGCAAGCGCTCCGGCGTCCAAGGCTGTCCCGATGAAATTGTGTCCATCGTGACGCGGTCCGTGTATCGCAACGAACAACTCGCCGCGAGCCACGGTGCGAGAATCAATCGAGACACCGGCCAACCGGGCCAGGGGGTCGAGGCCTCCGGGCGGCGTAACACCCAGAGAGCCAGCCACTTCTTTAACCGTCCACCGCATAGCGTCCTCAAGGGGCTGGGCCTCACTGGTCTCGTGTCACCCCTGGATCAGCGTGTCTTTTTCCAAGTAGAGCCCGCACCTGTTAATAAGCAATTTCCCTGCCGTAAACTTGTGGTTCCCTCTGATCTGTAGGAGCACGGCACGGCATGCCGTGCCCCTACATGTCGATCCACGCTGCCTGATTTGGCAGCAACTGTGTCAATCTCCGAAGCCGCGATGGCGAAGCATCTGACGCGCCATTTGACGGTCGTCGAAATCAATGGTGCGGTCCCGCAACACCTGGGTCGTTTCATGACCCTTGCCTGCCAGGAGCACGATGTCACCGGAACGCGCCTGATCGAGCGCGATTTCAATGGCGCGCTCGCGGTCCGGTTCCACTAGAAATTTTGTTCCGGTGCGCTGCAGGCCGACGATCACGTCGTTGATAATAAGCAGGGGATCCTCGCTGCGCGGATTATCGGAAGTCAGCACCACAACGTCGCTCAAACGTCCCGCCGCCTCGCCCATCAAGGGACGTTTAATTCTATCCCGGTCTCCACCGCAACCGAACAATGTGATAATGCGCCCGCCAGGATTGAGTTCCTTCGCCGTGGCCAGCAGATTACGCAGCGCGTCATCGGTGTGGGCATAATCCACGATGACAAGAAAAGGTTGGCCCGCATCGATGCGCTCGAAACGCCCCGGCACGGAGGAAAGCTGGGCGATTCCGTTGGCAATGACATCGCGGGAAAGATCGAGAGCAACTCCTGCGCCGATGGCCGCGAGAATATTATAAACATTGATCCGGCCCACGAGGGGTGAGCGAATCTCAATTTTTCCGACCGGAGTCTCAACTGTGAACTCGAGGCCGGAAAAGGAGAGAGCGGGTTTGCGCGTCGTAATGTCCGCGCCAGGCTCAAGTCCGTACGTGAGTGTCCGTGCGGCGAGCCCGGCCAGCTGCTTGCCGTAGGAATCATCACGATTGATGACGCCGGCGCCGGGCGCCGCCGCGCCCGTGCCCTCGAACAATCGCCGCTTCGCAGCAAAATAATCTTCAAATGTTTTATGGTAATCGAGATGGTCGCGAGTCATGTTCGTGAAAATCGCCACCGCGAAGGGGCATCCCCACAAGCGATCCAGCGCAAGAGCGTGCGAACTGGCTTCCAGGACTGCGTGGGTGCCGGCGGCCCGCACTACGTCCGCAAGAAAATTCTGCAGGTCGAGCGATTCGGGAGTGGTATGGATCGCCGGGCGCGCCTCGCGCACCAACCGGTACCCTATAGTACCTAATAAACCGACTTCGCAGCCCGCGGCTCGAAGGATTGAGTCCACTAAATAGGATGTGGTCGTTTTGCCATTCGTTCCCGTCACGCCGATTAGTTTCAAGACTTCGGCGGGCCGTCCGAAATAGTTGGCTGCGATCGACGCCAATGCCCTGCGCGCATACGGAACTTTGACCCAGGCAACTTCATCTGGAATGGATTCCGGTCTTACTTGCTCGCTTACGATGGCTACCGCGCCGCGCCGCATCGCATCTGCAATAAACTCGTTCCCGTCCGTTTTCTCGCCGTGAATGGCAACAAACAGCGTGCCCGGTTTTACTTTTCGACTATCGTACGCGACTTCTGCGATTTCGAGATCACCATGCGCCGTAGCGCCTTCGGTGTCGACGCCACGCAGCAATTTCAATAGCCGGATTGGACCGCGGGCCGCGCCAGGCAGTTTCTGGGGCGCCGCGCCTTCGCTCTGTTCGGCCACACTCATCACCCTCACACTCACCTGCTGCTCCTCCGGTCCGCCGCGGACACGATAGAAGCGTCGCGGGCAAACCGCACGGTGATGCGGCTACCGCGGCGAATCGTGGCTCCCGGTTCCGGAGATTGTTCCACTGCAACGCCCGTACCAACCAACACGGGGCTCAATCCTAGTTTCATACATTTTTCGGTAACTTCGCGCACCGTTTTCCCTTGGAGTTGCGGAACTGGAATCCCCTCGCCTTCCGCCAGTTCAACTGTCGCACCTGTTGAGCGGCCCGCTTCCTGAGACACGATCGGAGCATCATTATTGGCCGCAGAGCCGGAGTCGAGCTGCACCGGGTTGAAATCAGGCATGTCAGACAGGTCCTGGTCATCTCGATGCTGGCGGCTCGCTTGAAGAACATTGCTTGGGACGGCGATATCATGCGGAACATCGAGATATGCGAGTACTTGTTGCGCGACACGTTTGAACGTGGGCGCGGCGACTTGCCCGCCTTCGTGCGCACCGGTTGGCGAATCAAGTTGCACGAGTATAGTCACAGCGGGCGTGTTGATGGGAGCGAAGCCGACGAAGGAGGCGATCAACTGGTGCGCGGAATAATGGCCGGTGACAACATCAAATTTTTGTGCGGTGCCCGTTTTTCCCGCGGAAGTATAGCCGTCAAGCCGCGCCTTTTTGCCGGTGCCGTTCAGCACAACGCCTTCGAGCATGCGGCGCATCGTTGCCGCAGTAGTCTCCCGAATCACTCGCCGTGGCTCAGGTTGCGGCGATTCGACCACCTGCGTTCCGTGGCGCAGTGCGCGGACCACGTGTGGCCGCACGATGAGTCCGCCATTAGCCATCGCCGTCATCGCCGTAATCATCTGTAACGGAGTGACGCCGATTTCCTGACCCATGGAAATCGAGCCCACCGAAACCGGAGTCCAATTTTCCAGGCGTCGAAGCATTCCCCGGCTCTCACCGGGCAAATCGACGCCGGTCGGCTGGCCGAAACCGAACGAACGGATGTAATCATAGAATTTAGGCGCGCCGAGGCGCAGGCCGACCTTGATTGCGCCCACATCGCTGGAATTCGCCAACACCTGGGAAACAGTCAGCAATCCATAAGGCTTGTGGTCGCGGATGCGATGCCCGGCAATGTAAATGGATCCCATCTGGCAATCGATGAGTTCATCCGCGTTGGTAATCCCCTGATCGATTGCCGCCGAGAGCGTTACGATTTTGAAGACTGACCCGGGTTCGTAGAGCGCGCTCGCGGCGCGATCCATCCGTGCTTCGGCATTGATATCCTTGGCGGCGTTGGGATTGAACGTCGGCCAGTTGGCGACGGCCAGCAGCTCTCCCGTAACCGGGTTTTCAACTATGATCGTGCCCGCTTTCGCCTGCGTGTCCTGGATCGCCTGCTGGAGTTCCTTCTCGGCGATGTACTGGATTTTTTCATCGAGCGTAAGGACGACGCTGGTGCCCGTATCCGGCGCCTTGTCGGTGGAGTCAAACCCGCGGCGGTGGGCATCGGTAAGGACCAGTATCTTCCCGGGCTTGCTGCGAATGTTATCATCCAGCGAATACTCGATTCCGCCCAGTCCCTTCCCATCGATGTCCACGTAACCGAGAACGTGCGCGGCAAGTTCCCGTTTGGGATAAAAGCGCCCGCCTTCGCGCTGGAAATAAATTCCGCGCAGATTCATCGCCGTGATTCTTTCGACTTTTTCCGGCGGGAGCTTGCGTGCGATCCACGCGAAGGAACGCGAACCCGCCAGGCGCGTGGCAATCTCCTCGGGTGAAACGCCCAGAACTTTCGCTAGCAACCGGGCCACCATGTCGGGGTCGGAAATCTCGGAGGGAACAGCGAAGGCGGAATCAACCGGCACGCTCATGGCCAGCGGGTTGAGATTGCGGTCAAAAATCTCCGCGCGCCGCGCGCCCACTTCCACGATCGATCGTTGCTGATGCTGCGCGCGTGAGTAGTATTCGCTGTAGCGGAAAAGTTGCAGGTAGGCCAGGCGTCCCAACGCTGCCCCGGTCCAGATCGCGATCAGGCCAGCTACTATCAGTAATCGGGTCCGGGAACTGCGCAGATCCATATTGTTCTTGCCAACGACTCCGGGTCCAAATAGCTTGCGGCTCGGACATTTCGGCATCCCGGCACGGATCCGGTTCACCATTCACACCGTTGTATGCCGGAAGGAACGCCGACGTTCGATAAACTCCGGAAGCCGCAAGAAAAAATTATTGTTGAGCCGATGGCGCGGCTGCCGAGCGCGCTTCCGCCAAAACTGCGCCAGGCGGCATATCCATCGGAGCCACCTGACCCGGCACTGGCGCGGTCAAGCCGAGTTGGCGCCGCGCGATGATATCGATGCGTCCGGGCGCGCGGAGACCCGCCACTTCCAATTTAAGTTCCTGATTGAGTTCGGCGGCCTGGGAGCGCTCGCCGCGCAACGATTCGAGCTGGTAACGCAGCTGGATCGCCTGGAAATGCTGCCAGCAATAAAGGAAAGCGCACAACGCGATCGCTCCGCCCAGCAACACAAGGCGCGCGCACTCACGCATCCGATTGGGCGCCATGGGGCGCACCAGGCGCGAATTATCGATCTGCTTAACAGTGAAGAATTCGGTCATTGCTGCCACGCTTTCCCGAGCGGCTCCCCGTGCTGGTCGGAGTCCATTTTCTCCGCAACGCGCATCTTCACGCTGCGGGCGCGCGGATTGGCCGCAATTTCCGCGTCCGAAGCTTGTATGACTTTCTTGGTCAAAATCTTCAGCGAGCCCTCCCGGGCCAGCCTTTGAAAACATTGCTTTACCGGACGGTCTTCCAGCGAGTGATAGCTGAGCATCACCCACCGGCCGCCCTGAGATAGTGTGGCAGGAACCCTAGAAAGAAACTGCCCGAGTTCCTCCATCTCTCGATTCACCGCAATCCGCAGCGCCAGAAACGTTTTTGTCGCGGGATGCAGCTTCTGCCTTCCCCTTACTTTTCGGGCCCCTGCCACAACCATTGCCAGGTGCTCCGTGTCCCGAATGGGACGAGCACGAACGATGCTCCTGGCGATTCTGCGTGAATCTCGCTCTTCCCCGAGCTGATAGAGCAGGTCGGCGAGTGCTTTTTCTTCCACCGTGTTCACAATGTCGTCTGCCGTCTCTTCCATGTCGCGGTCCATGCGCATATCGAGAGGGCCGCGCTCACGAAAGGAAAAACCGCGCTCCCCTGTATCCAGTTGCATGCTCGATACGCCCAGATCCGCCAGCACGCCATCGGCAGGCCGCAGCCTTTGCTCCGCGAAAACCTCGCCGATTTGTGAGAAATTGGCGTGCACCAAAGTCACCTTATCCCCGAACTCCGCCAGCCTGGCGCGCGCGATTTCCAGTGCCGCCGCGTCGCGATCCAGGCCTACGAACTGCCCCCCGGCCCCGAGCCGCCGGACGATTTCGATTGCATGCCCCCCGAGCCCCACGGTCGCATCCACGTAAAGTCCGTCGGGCTTTATTGCCAGCCAGTGGCTCGTCTCTTCGACGAGCACGGGCGTGTGCTTCCCGTTCAACTAAATCCCCAGATCAGCGAGGGTCTTCCGGTCTTCTTCCGTCATCT
>JAOAPW010000359.1 GCA_025463105.1 Candidatus Acidiferrum typicum
ATTTCGCAGATTGGGTGTGCGCCTCGACGCGGCCACTGGCGCGATTACCGAGTGGCTTTATCGCGATCCTGCACGGCCGGTGGAACGCATGGCGCGCGGCGCGGGCTTCACGCTGACGGGACGCGAAGTCGTGCTGACTCCTCCGCTCACGGAAGCGCAGATGCGCGCGCTGAAGGTTGGCGACCTGGTGCTGATCAACGGCGAGATGTTCACCGGTCGCGACAATGTGCACGCTCACCTGATGAAGAATCCGCCGCCCGTTGACCTGAACGGCTGCGTGCTTTACCACTGCGGCCCGGTAATGCTCAAACAAGGCGATGAATGGAAAGTAAAAGCGGCCGGTCCGACGACGAGCATCCGCGAGGAGCCTTATCAAGCCGACGTCATCAAAAAATACGGCGTCCGCGCCGTGATCGGCAAAGGCGGGATGGGAGCGAAAACTTCCGCCGCGCTCAAGGAATTTGGCGCAGTCTATTTAAACGGAATTGGCGGCGCTGCGCAGTACTACGCTCGCACAGTGGAAAAAGTTCTGGGCGTTGAGCTGATGGAATTCGGGATCCCCGAAGCGATGTGGCACCTTCGCGTGAAGAACTTCGCGGCGATCGTGACGATGGACGCTCACGGCAACAGCCTGCACGCTGACATTGAGAAATCGACCGGAGAAGCCCTGGAAGCGCTGCAAAAGGCGTAGGCTGCACGCGAATTATTTCTTCAGAAAATCCAGAGTTCTGGTCCACGCGAGACTAATGACAAGCGGAAAAAATTCAGAACAATAGGCAAACCACTCCGGTCAGGCGCGCCGATCCTGTTCGGCGAAGACTTCTTCGGCGGCACGAAATGCTGAATTTGCGGCTGGGACACCGCAGTAGACGGCGGCCTGCAGGAACAATTCCTTGAGCTCGTCACGGCTAACGCCATTATTAATAGCCCCCCGGAGGTGCAGGCGGATTTCGCCCTCGCGGTTCAAGGCAATCAGCATGCCCAGCGTGATCAGGCTTCTGGTATGCCGTGGGAGTCCCGGCCGGGTCCATATTTCGCCCCAGGCATGCCGCGTCACCAAATCCTGGAATTCTTCGGTGAACGAATCTATCTTCTCGAGCGCTTTGTTTACGTGTTTATCGCCGAGAACGGCTCGCCGAACTTCCAGACCCTTTTCAAACCGCTTGCGCTCATCCATCAGATATTCTCCTGACTGTGGACGGCTCCAGGCGGAGCCGATCCCGGGAACGCCAATCTCCCGATTGGCGGCTAGCGAAATGCCGTCCAGGAGATCCGCGCTCTAGGAAACAAGAAAGTTCAGAACTTCTTCCGAAAATTGCTCCGGCAATTCCACATTCGACAGATGCGCCGTATCGAACTCCACATATCTTGAGCTGCCAATTCGCTCGGCCAGATAACGGCCGCCCTCCGGCGGCGTGGCCTTGTCCTGCGCGCCCGCGATCACGAGCGTGTTGACGCGAATCTTCGAAACTTCTTCCCGCAAATCGGCGTCGCGAATCGCCGCGCATGTCGCAACGTAACTTTCCATGGGCGTCGCTTCGAGTATTTGCCGAAAGTGATTCACTATGTTCGGATGGCGTTCATGAAAGCGCCGGGTAAACCAACGCTCGAGAATACTTTCTGATATTGCGGCGAGCCCACCCTTTTTTACAGCCTCGATGCGCGCGTTCCATGTATCCGCAGTACCAATGCGAGCCGCGGTGTTGCACAGCACTAATTTTTTCAGTTGCTTTGCGGCATTAAGGCCCAGCCACTGCCCGACAAGGCCGCCAACAGATAACCCACAAAAGGAAACGTTCGCGACTTTCAGATGATCGAGCAATCGGATCACATCCCGGCCGAGACGATCGATCCCAAATGCGCCGCCGGTAAATGTGGATGCGCCATGCCCGCGACTGTCATATCGCAAGACTCGGAAATGTTGCGTAAAAGCAGGTACCTGCGCGTCCCACATGGAAAGATCTGTGCCCAGAGAATTCGACAGCACAACCACCGGCAGGTCCTGTCGGCCGTCGAAACGATAGTGAACCTGGCCGCCTTCCACCGGTGCAAACGGCATATATTTCTCGCGCTCCCAATTTAGGAACCTGACAAATCGCCCAAAATTGTAACGCAGAGAAGTGGAGCGCGCCAACCTTCAGCACTGAAGGCGCTCTCGGCCGTGCAGGGGTATGCACAAAACAAAAATCGCGCAGTCCGCGATCTACATCTGTGTGACACTTAAACGACCGTGCGAGCTCTGCTTGTTTACCCTGAATCAGAAGGCGAGCCCGCCAGAATACGGGTGCTGGCTGTGCTTTTACGCCGAACGCTTCAAGTGAAGCGTGGAGCCCGCTAGAATACGTGACCAGACTTCCCCTATCCTTGATCGTTCGCCGCGCCGCTCACTGGCGGTGTCCCAACTGCGGCCGTGGCCGCTTATTTCGTGGAATTTTTCGCATGCTTTTGAGCTGTCCGGAATGCGGGCTTTCGTATTTTCCAGAGCAGGGATATTACCTCGGCGCCATGATTATCAATTACGTGGCCACAACGGCCTGCGTCGTAACGATTTTTCTGCTCTCGCTCTTATTCCCTGACTTTACGACACTTTCGACAAACGCGAAAATTCTGATTTGGATGGCGTTCGCCGTCGTCTTATCGTTATCTCTGGTGCGGCACTCATATAGCTTCTGGCTGGGAATCGATTTCTGGATTAAGCCGAGACAGCCGGAAGGGTCGACCAAAGAAAGCATTTAGAACCCCAGGATGAATTGCGCGACGATGCCGGTCAGCGCTCCCCCCAGAACCAGCCATGCCGAATTTATGCGGAACCGCAGCAACAGGATTGCACTCGTGATAGTCAACCCAATGGTTAACCAATCGACAATTGCCGCCCGTCCCAGTTGATAGGTGACTGCCGCCATCAACGCTAGCGAGGCGACATTCACTCCATCCAGGAAAGCGCCTGCCGTTGCCGATCGCCGGATGTAGGGAATAAGCGGCCCGCTGATGGCGACCAGCAAAAATGCCGGTAGGAA
>JAOAPW010000366.1 GCA_025463105.1 Candidatus Acidiferrum typicum
ACCCGCCAAAGGTTACGCGATGGTGCACGTCCGTGGCTGCCGGGCCATACTCGCCGGACAAGCTATACGGGTTTGCCGGCACAGTGTTGATGCCATCTGAATTACTCATCGCGTGATTGAAGACGTAGAAACCAAACAGGGAAACACCCTGCTTCAGTCTCGTGTTGATATTGGCGACGATCTGGTTTTGGTTGTAAATTCCCGAAGACTCCATCTGAAACACAGGTCCACTATGCCCGACCGGAAACGTGCCGCTGTTTGGCACATTCGGATCGAAAGTCCCCGGCAGCGGTGCGTTGATGTCCTCGGAACGAAACAGGTGTACACCATGGGAATTCGTGTAGGTTACCGCGAAAGCGGTGCTGGCCGACAGCTGGCGCTCGAGGGTCAACGCCGATTGCATGTAGTAGGGCGCACGCAGTCGAGGACTCACAGCCTCCGTGGATTGATATCCTAACGTTGCGAGCGACGAGGTGAAGGGAATCGTGGGGAAGAAATCCGGATTGGCGACTACGAACTGTTGTTGAACGATTCCGTTGTAGCGTTCCGCCGTGACAATGTTGGACAAGGCGAAGCGATCGTAGAAAATACCGAAGCCGGCACGCAGCACGGTCTTGGCGCGTGAACTGCCGCCTCCTCCGGGAGCCCAGGAAATCGCCACGCGAGGCGCGAAGTCCCGCCTGTCATGAATAAAATTCTGTGTTTCGTACCTGAATCCCAAGTCCACAGTTATGTTCGGACGCAGCAGCCATTCGTCACCTGCAAATATGCCGACGTCCACCTGGCGAGCCGAGAGATTAGGGTTGCCGGTATCGATACTGAACTGGGTAGCTCCGCCGCCCAAGGCCCGAATCTGTGCGGGTGAATCGCCCATTTGTTGAAACAAAAGCGTACGGCGATACCGTTCGATCGACTTGATGGTTACCAGCACAGGATTTCCAGACCCGTCGAGCGCCGGTTGGTTGCTCGAGTCCAACTCAGGAGCGAGGCCGCCGCCAAAAGTAAACAAGCCGTTAAAATTCTGCGGTGCGATGCTGTCTTCGAGCGTCCCGCGCAAACGAACGCCGAACCGCCAGGTGTGGCGGCTTCTGACCATGGAAGTATAATTCTGCAGCTCGAAACTATTCTGCGTGTCAAAGGCTCGGCCGTTCGGCGAGCCGCCGCCAATGAATGATCCCAGCACGCGGACCTCGGGGCTAAGGTCATTGGCCATCATCTGCATCGCGGTGCGGTAATACTGGAAGCGCGTTTCGTTGACGTTCTTGCCAATCACTGCGGTTTCCGTCAGCTGAACCGTCTGATCGGTGTATCTCACGTGATAGCCTTGCGAGATCAGATTAAACGCGCCAATGCCGGCGTCCTGTATATCCGAATGCGTGAAGTCGTACGCGACGCTCAAAGTGTTATTTTGATTGAGCTGATAATCCACGCGCGGATTGAGCCGCGTGAAGCGCTGCGGCGTCGTCAACACGGAAGTGAACGGTGCTGCCACGAGTGTCTGCGGGTCCAGGGTGACAACATTCGTGATGGAGCCATTGTCGACCATATTGCGCTGCCACTCGACGGCGAACGAGGCGCGCTTGCCCAGCGGTCCACCGACGTTGCCTTCAAATTCGTTGAGCATGAAAGGAGCCTTCTGGGCGGAAAATGGATTCCGCGAATTCCAGAAGTCTTTCCCAAAACCGTAGTTGACGGTGCCGTGGTACTTTTCACTTCCCGGCTTGGTTAAAATTTCGATCCGGCCATAGCCGAGTTTGTCGTATTCTGGCGAAAAAGGGTTCTGATTGATGCGAATCTCGCGAATTGATTCTTTCGCAGGCAAGGTTCCCCCGCTGAATCCATTGACGTAAATGGCTCCGCCGCTGGGGCCTGCCGAGGGACCAGCGAGCGCCTGTAAGTCCGCTTCCAGATCGGTTGGATCATCCGACAGCGCCTGCAAGTCATCGCCCTGCAGCGTCACCGCGCTGGCATTGTTCGCGGAACTGACGCTCACGCTGGGAGCTTCATCTTCCTTTACGGTGAACTCCTGCTGCTCCATCACAACAGACAGGCGGAGGTCGACAGCCTGCGGCTGGCCACGGACAATGACGACACCGGACTTTTCGATGGCCGCAAATCCTGTAACGCTGACGCGAAGTGTGTAGGTTCCCGGGGGCAAATCACGGAAGACGTAACGCCCGTCGGAGTCGTCGGTCACGGCCTCTCGCGTAACTCCGCCGGGCCCGATGAGGGTGACGGGAATGTGGGGCACGATTGCGCCGGATTGATCGGTCACCTGACCGCGCAGACTCACTTCACCCGACTGGGCCAGCAGCATGGTGGAAAGACAAAAGGAAATCAGCACCAGCTGAAAAACGCGTTTTAGGATTCCATTCATGCACGCCACCCCTGGACTCCATTTGGCTCTGTCGAGATCCTCTTTCATGACGCCGATTGTTGTAGCCCGCGTCTCTTGCCCTGAGAAAAGGCGAAGGGCCAGACACTGGTTTTTTCTCGCGACTGACAAGCAAACCCTCGCCTCTAAGGAGGCGAGCTACAAATTCGCTACCGCGGCGCGCTAAGGTCCGCCTTCTCCCCCATTCATGCTCAGGCCCCACGATCCGAGCACGGCCTGATCGCTATTTTTAGGCCGCGCGGCCAGAATTGGCTCGACGCCGGCGAATATTTCGATAGCCATTACTTCCGAAGGTGTCGCACCCTCGGTGCTTACCACAATCAGGGAATCGCCAGGTTTTAGTTCAGCGAGATCAAAGGCGGGCGCGCGTTCCAGCATTTGTTGCACGTCGTCGCCCGGCTCATTCCCGCTTTTCGCTGCTTGCGCACTTGTGGAGTTGAGCCGCGCCAGACTCTGGGCCAGGGTGGGAGGGAGACGATGCAGCTTTGAATCCGCGTTGGTTCGCACCAGGAGCGGTTGACCCGAAGGCAATTCTTTGGCGGATATCGCTCGGCTCTGCGCGTCAACGGAGGCCACGGTAACGCCGACATTCCGGAAGGTTCCGGAGACGAGTTTTTCCG
>JAOAPW010000384.1 GCA_025463105.1 Candidatus Acidiferrum typicum
CTTTCGATCGCTCCGTTTCCAATACCGGTGCTCTTGATGCCGCATCCGATGCCGGCTTATTTCGCGTTCTTATATATATCCTTCACCGCTTCGAGCGCCTGCCGCATTCCGCGAACGCTTTCCCTCATGATCTGACCGGTCGCGAACTTATCACCCGGATTCAGAACATTTCGCACGCGAATGTCCCATCCATCGATGCCCACTTTTTCCGCGAGCAGGTCCATGATGCCTTCCATCGCGAACTGGGCCTGATTGCTGCCAAAACCACGCATAGCGCCGCTGGTGGGATTGTTTGTAAATACGGCTTTGGATTCCACGTCCACGTTTGGAACGCGGTAAGGTCCGCACGAATGGCACGCAGCGCGGAGCAAACATTTGCCACCAGTGCCGGCGTAGCCTCCGGTGTCCCCCATAATGCGAGCGCGTACGGCCAGCAAGTGCCCCTCGGCATCGGCGCCTACTTTAAATTTCAGAATCATCGGATGGCGCTTGACGTGATGCTGCGTCGATTGCTTGCGCGTAAGAACGGTCTTTACGGGGCGCTGCAGGATGAAAGCCGCCACCGCCGTCTGGCCCTGAATGGAGAGCTCTTCCTTGGCTCCGAATGCGCCACCGCTGGCTGCCAATTCGATTTCCACTTTTTCCGGAGGGAGTTTCAAAATGTCCGAGATTTGTTTCTGATCATAGGTAGAACCCTGGCTTTGCGAGAAAACTTTGATGCCATCGCTGGAAGGAATCGCCAGGCACGCTTCGGGTTCAAGAAAAGCTGGTTCGACCGGCTGCGTGGTGAACGTTTGCTCGATAATATGCGTGGATGCAGCGAACCCCGCCTCCACATCGCCACGTGAAAAAACAGTGGAATCGAGCAGATTGTCGTGCACGAAGAGATTGCCTTCGGGATGCACTTTCGGAGCGCCGGGCTCAAGCGCGGCGAACGGATCTGTGACCGGTTCGAGGACGGTGTAATCAATTTTTACTTTATCGGCGGCCTGGCGCGCTTGGAATTGCGTATCCGCCACCACCAGGGCGAGAAAATCGCCGACGCAGCATGTGGTTTCTCCTACCGCGACGAAAACGGGCAGATCGGGATAATTCAGGCCCGTGCCGCGCTGTCCGGGAACATCAGCAGCGGTGAAAGTCCTTACAACTCCCGGCATAGTGAGTGCGGCGGACGTATCAATCGCATTCACTTTGGCCCTGGGATGCTCGCTGAGCACCAGCGCACCATGCAGCATGCCCGGCACGCGCATGTCGTCCACGAAGGGACGTTCCCCTAACGCTTGTTCGAAACCGCGATAACGAGACGGCGAGTCGCCGATTCCAAAGCCGTTCTTTTTTCCGTTGCCGTTGCCGTGTTTCCCATTTGAAAACGCCGGATTGCGGCTCATTCCGAATTCTTCGCCAAAATAGAAGTGCCGCCGAGGTTCCTGGTGGGGGAGACTCCCGCCGTTTTTCCAGGCTTCACCGGCAGTCTGTATCGCATCGACAATTCTCGCGTAGCCTGTGCAGCGGCATAGATGGCCCGTGAGTCCTTGCTCGACGGCTTCGCGATCGCCCGTGCAGCCTTGCTGCAACATCGATGACGCGCGGACGACAATTCCGGGGATACAGAACCCGCACTGCACTCCGCCTTCCAGGACAAAGGCCTCGCCGAGCACGTTCCGCATGTCCTCAGGAATACCCTCAAGCGTCACTACGTCCCGTCCCTCTATTTGTTCCGGCTTTCGCAGGCAGGACAGGACAGGACGGCCATCAATGAGGATCGCGCAGCAACCGCATGTGCCTTCAGGGGCGCAACCGTTCTTTGGAGAAACAATGCCACACTGCTCCCGAAGGACTTCCAGCAGGTGCATTCCTGGCTCGTAAGGAACCTCTACTGGCTTTCCATTTAACTTGAACTTAGCCTTGGGCATACGTATTCCTCATGCGCGGAATAGGGAACGGCACGGGCACGCTTCCTATTGTTGATATCTTAAAATACCGCACATACGAGGCAGATTCAATGCCTGAGTGCCAAATTGAAAATTCTGCGAAACTTTTCGGTGTTCGCTTGCGTAATGAATAAACGTGCGGAGGGATATCCAGGTGAGTCGTGGGGTTTTAAGCGGAATTGGAGCGCGCGACGTGGTTTCTGGTAGTCTTAAGGTTGTCTTAAGGTTTCTCCCAATAAAGTGTTGGGCTTCGTGAATAACTTTTTGAGGTGGGCTAATCCTTGTAAAAGGATGTCGGCTGAACACGGGCTGCAAGACAACATTTCTTGCGTGCGTGGAAGCCGGCTCCGACGCTCTGCGACAGCGATGGCTACCGGTGAGCTGTGAGCTTGAATTTTAACGGTAGTCTTTTTTTTTGGAGCGGCAGGGTCTAGCATTCGCTGCGTTGTGCCTCCTGGGACTAGCGGCGATCGCTGAAGGGAGAAGGGATACTAATGGGCTATTCAAATATCTTCGAGGATCGTGAACTTTGCGATTGCACGAGTGGCAAGAATGGAAATTTTGTTAGTCGCTTCGCTATGGTAGCGGCGGGCCTGATACTTTTATACAGTCTTCTGCCTCTGCGGGTTGCCGCGCAGGGGAACATGCCATCCAAGGAACCGGAATCGTCGATTCAATTGCTGCAGCCTCCGACCCAGGGACAGCCCACACCGCCAATCACCATAACATTGAAAGACGCGCTCGAACGGGCGCGCAAGAATGATCCAATGTATCTGTCGGCTGTTTCTGACGCCAAGAGCGCCACTGAGGACCGCATCCAGGCAAGAAATGCCATGCTCCCAAAGATCGAGGCAACGACGCAATACCTCGGGACACAAGGCGATGGGGGAAAGATTTCCGACGGAAGATTTGTTACCAACGATGG
>JAOAPW010000401.1 GCA_025463105.1 Candidatus Acidiferrum typicum
CGCTCCCCAGAGCCCACAAAGGCGCGAAATCCAGCAGGAGCTGAAAATGGACTTGACGTTCACTTTTGCCTTTGAAGTAGGTATCGCGATTGTGCTGGTCCTGGTTGTTTTCTGGGGGAAACCCGAATACGGTCTCTTCGTATACGGCGCTGCACTGGGGTTTCCCGATATCGCCATTCCGCTCGGCACCGCGATCAATCTTCGGTTGGATGATGCGCTGATCGTTTTTTTTCTTCTTCGATCTGTTCTGTGGTCACCGGCGTCCTTGACACCTGGCCAGAGAAGCATTTTCAAGTGGCAGATGGTTCTGGCGGCGGCCTGTTTTTTTTCGGCCCTGGTGGGTTTCGCGAACGGAACTCCTCCGGCTGAGTACGAAACTATAAAAATGATCGGCTGCGTCGCCATTCTCATCGCTTTGCCAAGAATTCTCCAATCAAAAAGACGTCTCCGATTTCTGGTTGCGGGGCTGATGTGCGCCGGCATCGCCCTGATTATTCAAATCGGGCAGCGGCTCGGAAGCGGGCCGGCGAATTTTCTGGGAAGTTTCCAGGAATTAAAAAATGCTGCAGCTTTTAGCACTTGGAATCCCAACACCATCGGACAAGCTTCGATGCTGCTCGCTTTTGGGGCCGGGCTCGGATGGATCGTTTTCAGGAAATCGCGAATCTACAGTGGCATATGGCTCTGTTTCCCGACCACCTTCAGCCTGATCCCGACACTGGTCTTCTCCAGAGGCGCTGGTTTTTCCATTGCAGTCGGGTATGTTTTGTTTCTTTTTTTGACGAGGCACTGGAAGTTTGCACTGCTGTTCCTGCTGATCGGGCTATCCATTCTCGCTTACCTGCGGAAGGTAGATACAGAGTTGGTTGATAGCGCTACGCGGATTAATATCACAACCGGCGAAGGTTTTAGCCATCGCTTCGACCGCTGGGACATGGCTCTGGAGGCAATCCGAAGTGATCCATTTCTGGGACACGGATTTGGCCAGGAATGGATCTACCTGAGCGGCGTCGGCAGCGAAGGACGCGCTCACAATGCCTACATGACGGTCTGCATCGAGTTGGGATTGGGCGGTCTCGCACTGCTGCTTTTCGCGATCTATCGATTCGTTTCCAGCGGCATGTCTCTTTGCAGGAACTCCGAATTTCACAAGTGCGGCGCGCTGCTGATTGCAGTGATTGCCACGGTGTGCATAGACAGCCTGGCTTCTTCTACGCTTTATTGGGAAAAGCTGCCAACGATTGCGCTTTCGATTGGCATCGCCCTGATCGGAATCTGCGAGAGGAATCGCGTGCCGGCGGTCGCGCAAAATACACCGGCTGCTGAGTATGAAGCGCTTCCTCAGCATTCCAGTATTTAACCTGAAGTCCGGAGAAAAGGTCCCCTTTATGCGGCCCAATGAAAATATTCAGGTGTCCATTATCGTCGCCTGCCGCAATGAGCGTAAACATATCCGCAATCTTCTTGATTCGATTTGCCGGCAAAATTTATGTGGGGCAAAAATCGAGGTGCTGGTCGCCGATGGCATGAGCATTGATGGCACGCGCCAGGTTTTGGATCTGTACAGACAAGTTGTGTTACCTCTTCGGGTGATCGATAATCCGGACAAAATTGTCTCCGCCGGGCTGAATGCCGCCATTCGCGAGGCGCGAGGCGCGGTTATCATTCGTATGGACGCCCACAGCGAATATGCTCCCGACTACATTTGCCGTTGCCTGCAGGTCTTGCAGGAAACCAATGCCGATAATGTCGGCGGACCGGCGTTAACCCTCGCCGAAGGATATCTGGGACGTGCGATCGCGCTCGCTTATCACAGTAAATTTTCCTGTGGCGGCGCAAAGTTTCATGATCGCGAATATGAAGGCTATGCGGACACGGTTCCGTACGGCTGTTGGCGCAAGTCAACCCTGGAGCGCGTAGGTTTGTTCGACGAAAATCTTGGTCGCAATCAGGACGACGAATTGAACCTGCGGCTGTCGCGTTCCGGCGGGAAAATCTGGCAGTCACCAAGGATTATTTCCTGGTATCGGCCCAGGGCCAGTCTGGCCGGCCTGTTTCTCCAATATTTTCAATATGGTTTCTGGAAAGTTTCCGTGATTCGTAAGCACGGCAAGCCCGCTTCCTGGCGGCATGTCATACCGGCGGCGTGTCTGCTAGCCGGCGTCGCTTTGCTGCTTGGAATTGCGGTGGCAAGTCTGGATGGTTCCGCATGGTGGAAGGCGGCATTGATTACGACGTGTGCGGCATTGGCCGGACTGTACCTTGCAGCGGCGGTGGGAGCGGCATTTCTTGTAGCCAGAAATAGTGGATGGCGTTTCCTTCCTGTGTTACCGATTGTATTCGCGACGTATCATCTTTCGTATGGATCTGGTTTTCTTCTGGGGCTTGCCTGTCGCCCCGAGGCTGCGAACCGTCCTTCTCGTATGCGGCAAGTGCTCACCACTATCACGCGGTAGTTCCCCTACTTCGCGATTTTGCATTTGCCTACAAAAAGTCCAATGACGCACTTGGCCAAAAGGAATCACACTAAAATGCGCAAAGACTTTCTGCCACTTTCTCCGCCTTGTATCAGCGACGAGGAAATTGCGGAGGTTGTAGACACGCTGCGGTCCGATTGGATCACTACAGGGCCCAAGGTAAAGCGTTTTGAACAGGAGTTTGCGGCAGCTGTGGATGCCCCGGCCGCCGTGGCGCTAAACTCCTGTACCGCTGCCTTGCATCTCGCGCTCATCAGCCTGGGGATTGGTCCAGGCGACGCGGTCCTCACGACTCCGATGACATTTTGTTCGGGCGTGCACGTCATTGAACAGGTGGGCGCGCGTCCCGTGTTGATCGATGCGGAGCCGGACACTCTCAATATAGATCCCGGCAAGGTCAGAGAGGCGATTGAGACGTGGAGTGACGGCCCCAATCGCGCATATCAACTGAAGGCTATCCTGCCCGTCCATCTTTACGGCCATCCGTGCGAGATGAATTCCTTACTGCAGATTGCGCAGGAACATCGGCTCGCAATCATTGAAGACGCTGCGCACGCGTTGCCCGCAAGTTACAGGGGCTGGACCATCGGCTCGCAGACGGCGTCCGCTGCTGTTCCCGTCTTGACGTGTTTTTCGTTCTATGCCACGAAAAATTTGACCACTGCGGAAGGCGGAATGCTGACCGGCCCACCGGAGATTCTCGAGGAAGCCCGCATTTGGAGCCTGCACGGCATGAATCGCGATGCCTGGAAAAGATATGGCGCTGGGAATTCATGGTTCTATGAAGTGACGCGTCCCGGATTCAAATACAACATGACGGACCTCCAAGCGGCCATTGGACTGCACCAACTGGCGAAGCTCCGCCGGTTTCGTGACCGGCGCGCGGCGATTGCACGGCGATATAATGCGGCCTTTTCCACGTTCGATCACTTCCAGATACCAGCGCAACGTCCCGAAGTTGAACACGCCTGGCACTTGTATGTGTTGCGGTTGAATCTGGACCGTTTGAATATTTCCCGCAACGAGTTTATTGAAAAGCTCGACGCACGCAAGATTGCCGCCTCGGTGCACTTTATTCCCATCCATTTGCATGCGTATTACCGCGACAAATACGGTTTCCAGCCGCATGATTTTCCCGTTGCTCATCGCGAATACCACAGAATTATCTCTTTGCCCCTGCATCCCGCGATGAGTGAACAGGATGTGGACGACGTGATCGAAGCGGCGATCGATATTGCACTCAAACATAGTGTTCGCCCTGTCACTCGATGCGACTTTCCAGAAACGCATCTTCCGGAAACTCAGACTGTCCACGCGCTTGGCGGCTTCCCCAACAGGTCCACGAATGCGCGGCAAAATGGCCGGCAATTACTAAAAGTCAAACGAACTGCCCATTCCGTCGCTCATCAAGCGTTTGACACGATCTGCGCGGCAACGGGACTTGTAATTCTTTCACCACTCTTCCTGATCATTGCAGCCGCAATCAGCTGCGAAGATGGCGGGCCGGTGTTCTTTTGCCAATCGCGCGTGGGAAGAGATCTTCGAAAGTTCCGCTTGCTCAAGTTTCGGAGCATGGCCCCACACTCCGCAGGCTGCAGCGCTCTAACGGCGC
>JAOAPW010000407.1 GCA_025463105.1 Candidatus Acidiferrum typicum
TTTTCGAGCTGCTTCGCCATGGGCTCCACACCAATGGCGTCCCATGTCTCAAACGAGCCCAGTTCCCAGCCGAATCCCCAGCGCATTGCGCGGTCCACGTCTACAATTGAGTCTGAAATTTCCGGAACGCGGCGCGCGGCGTAGAGACACATTTCTGAAAGCACGCCCCATATAAATTTCTGCGCCTTGTCGCCCTCTTTCCCCGCCAATGCCGGGCCCACCAACATGCGCAGACGCTCGCGCGTGTCTTCGATCGCCTTGCCCGCTTCGATGGAGGCGAAGCGCGCTTTCTGCTGCGGGCGATATTCCATTTTTGCGGGATCGAGCGTAAGGATTTCGGATTCGCCGCCGGATTTCTTCACGCGCTGGTAGAAGCCGCGCCCCGTCTTTTCGCCGAGCCATCCGCGCCTGGCCATTTCCTCGACCAAGGGCGGCACGCGATAGAGTTCGCGCGATTCGTCGTCAGGAATATTGTCGTAAATATTGCGTACGACGTGCAGGAGGACGTCAATGCCCACAATGTCCCCGGTGCGAAACGTCGCGGACTTCGGCCAGCCGAGCGCGGGACCGGTGCAGGCGTCCACTTCCTCGAACGTCATCCCCAGTTCGCCCATCAGGCGAATCGCATTCAGCATCGAATAAGTGCCGATACGATTGGCGATGAAATTCGGTGTATCCTTGGCGACGACCACGCCTTTGCCGAGTTTGTGGTCGCAGAAATCGGTGAGGGCTTCGATTACCTCGGGGCGCGTTGCAGGCCCGGGAATAATTTCGACCAGCTTCAGGTAACGCGGCGGATTGAAGAAGTGTGTGCCGGCCCAGTGTTGCTGCCATTCTTCGGACATGCCTTCGGCGATGCTACGCACGGGAAGACCGGAGGTATTTGTGGAGACGATTGTTCCTGGTTTTCGAATCTGCGCAACTCGCCCGAGCAGTGCGCGCTTGATCTCCAGATTCTCTGCGACGACTTCGATGATCCAGTCAGCTTCAGCGCAGAGTTTTAGATCGTCGTCGAAATTTCCGGTAATAATGCGTTTATCGAGTCCGCGCGTGAAAAAAGCCGCTGGCCGGGATTTTGCTGCGGCAGCAAGGCCCACGCGAACAATGCGGTTTCGGAATTCAGGACTGGCGACGGTCAGGCCGCGTTTTTTTTCGTCGACATTGAGTTCCGGAGGAACCATATCGAGCAGCGCGCACCATACGCCGGCGTTGGCAACATGCGCGGCAATGCGGGCGCCCATGGTGCCCGCGCCCAGGACTACGACTTTTTCGATGGCTCGTTTCATAATGACCTTGTCAAGTTCCCGGCGGGCTCCAAGTAGAGCCCGCACCCGTTTCCGGAGGGCTCCCCTTCTGGATTCAGGGTAAACAAGTAGGGCCCGCACCCGACCCAGTCTACCCAGCTGGAGGCGCCTGTGAAGGTTACAGAAGCGACAATTCCGGGTCAACCGGAAAGCCCAGAGACGGAACATTTACGTTAATGTATTCCTATACTTTAAATGAGCACGCATAGGAAAAAGAAAGTGAAGAGCTGGCTGAAGAACGCCGTCGAGCGCGTGCGCGAATTCGCGTACACGGAGCCAGCCGCCGGCGAACCTCCCAAAAGTCCTCGGGTTGGCATTGCTTTGGGCGGCGGATTCGCGAGGGGAATCGCGCATCTGGGCGTCTTGAGCGTGCTGGAGAAGGAAAATATTCCGGTCGATTACCTGGCGGGCACGAGCGCAGGCGCGATGCTGGCCATCGCCTACGCCAGCGGCCATCCTATTCACGAAATCATCGCGCAGGCGCGAGCGACGCGGTTCAAGGATTTTGGTAACTGGAGACTTTCCTGGATGGGGCTGGCTTCCAACCAAAAACTCGAACACTACCCGCGCAAATATCTCGGTGTAACTACTTTTGAAGAATTGAAGATTCCGCTGGCGATTGCCGCCACCGACTTGGGCAAGGGAGAACCTGTTTATTTCACGAGTGGACCCCTGGGGCCGGCGCTACGAGCATCGTGCGCATATCCCGGGATGTTCGTGCCTGTGGAACTCGATGGCCGCGTACTCGTGGACGGTTTTCTGGCTGCGCCGGTTCCGGTGGATGCGCTGCGCAGCATGGGCGCCGACGTGGTAATCGCCATATTTCTCGAGGCTGCCAATAACCGGAAGCCGACGAGCATCGTGGATGTGATCGGTCTGTCCTTCGCAATTTTGCAGCGGCACGCGGATCTGGAATGGCGGCGCGCAGCCGACATCATCATTGAACCGGTCGTGAAAGATTTCCTGTGGGACGATTTCGAGAAAACCTCGGAACTGATTGCCGCGGGAGAAACGGCGGCACGTGCCGCGCTGCCGAAAATTCTCGCCGCGCTTGCACCGAAAATCGCTCCAGCGCCTTCCGTCATCGTTTCCAAATCTAAGTAGGCACGCAGGGACAAAGCGCCAGCCCAGGTTGGAACAGTGGCACAGGCTTCAGTGTAAAGTTTCAGGACATACCTTAGCCTGTGTGCTTTTTGCGGCGCAAATACTCAACCCAAAACCACACAGGCTGAAGCCTGTGCTACGTGTCATTCCCAGCGCAGCGAGGAATCCCCCGTAGACTGTCGCCAACAAAAACAGGGATTCCTCGCTGCGCTCGGAACGACACCATTTTTTCAGTAAAGGCTTCATTTAAATCTAAGTCGTTGCCTATTGGCAGGCGTCAGCCCCGGGAACGCCATTCTCCCGAATGGCGTCATTCACACCGCCAATCTGGAGATTGGCGTTCCCGGGTTCTTCGCTGCGCCTGTAACGATGCGCATGTTTTTTTGCGAGATGTTTATGCGGGGCGAATCTCTACTTGCACCGGCTGCCCGTCGCCTTTGCCGCGTTTGGTAAGCCAAGCGGAAAGCGCCTCCGCCAGGCGCTCTGGTTCGACGCGAAAGCCGGTCTCAAGCTGGCCTTCTCCGGTCGGAAGAGTGTCATCGAACTCCGCCGAGCCCGTGAAATTGCGCATCGCGAAGCTATCGAGCCAATCGAGCGGGCATAGGCGTCGCTCGCCGCCGACAATTATTTCGACTTTAAACCTGCGGGCATACATTTCGGGACAAAGTATAGCCGTGGTAAAGCCCAGGGCATAGCACCGGCATACCACTGGAAAGTCTGTGACCTGGATCACACGGGACGTTCTCTCTGCGGTATTTATCGCGGGCGTGCATCTTGCGTTCCTCGCACCCGTGCCTTAAACTTTTCAGATTAGCACTTTCCGCGCTGCCTGACGCGATGCGAAGGGATCGATTCCCTGAGTTCCCCGCCGGTAAGCCGAGAGCGAATTTCTCCTGGAGGGTTTGTGTCTACGCCGCTTGAGCAGTGGGTGGAATCGGTGGCCCGCATGACTTGCCCCGAACAGATTGTGTGGTGTGATGGGTCCGAGGAAGAGGCCGCGCGCATCCAGCAGCAATTGATTAGCGAGGGCCACACATTACAACTGAACGAGAAGACGTATCCGAATTGCCTGTTGCATCGCAGCGATCCGAGCGACGTGGCACGCACCGAGAAAGTCACCTTCATTTGCACTCAAGATAAGGAAAATGCCGGCCCGACCAACAATTGGATGCCTCCGGCCGAAGCCAAGAAAACCCTGGGCGGTTTGTTTACGGGTTCGATGAAGGGCCGGACCATGTATGTCATCCCTTACATTTTGGGGCCCGCGGCGTCGTCGCAAAGCCGCATTGGAGTGGAATTGACTGATAGCGCATACGTTGTCGCCAGCGTGAAGGTGATGGCGCGCATGGGCAAAATTGCGCTGGATCGGCTTGGTAGTTCGTCGGATTTTGTACCGGGACTTCATTCCCTGGGCGACTTGAATCCCTCCCGCCGCTACATTGCACACTTCCCTGAAGAAAAATTGATCTGGAGCATTGGCTCGGGTTACGGCGGCAACGCACTGCTCGGAAAAAAATGTTTTGCGCTGCGGATCGCCAGCTGGATGGCGCGCGAACAAGGGTGGATGGCGGAACACATGCTCATTCTTGGTCTGGAAGCACCGTCGGGGAAAGTGACATACATGGCCGCGGCGTTTCCGAGCGCCTGCGGAAAAACGAATCTGGCCATGATGGTTTCGGCGCTCGAGAATCAAGGCTACCGCGTGTGGACTGTGGGTGACGACATCGCCTGGTTGCAAGTCGGGCCAGACGGTTACTTGCATGCGATCAACCCCGAAGCAGGATTTTTCGGAGTTGCCCCGGGAACTAATGAAAAGACAAATCCCAACGTGATGACCGCGCTTCGCAAAAATACCATCTTCACGAATACGGGGCTCACTTCGCGGAACGAGCCCTGGTGGGAAGGTATGAACGACAAACCGCCGGCAGGCACGATTGACTGGCAAGGGCGCGTGTGGACGGGTTCTAACGGTCCCGCGGCACAGCCGAATTCACGCTATACGGTCCCTGCGCATCAGGCGCCCTCGATTTCTCCGCGCTGGGAAGATCCCACCGGAGTACCAATTTCCGCATTTATCTTTGGCGGCCGCCGCGCGCGTCTGGCGCCGCTGGTATACGAGGCTACGAACTGGCAGCACGGCGTTTACGTTGCCGCGACGATGGCATCGGAGACGACTGCAGCTGCGACTGAAGCAGTGGGCGTTACGCGTCGCGACCCAATGGCCATGCTCCCCTTCTGCGGTTACAACATGGCCGATTATTTTGGTCATTGGCTTGATATGGGAACGCGCATTCCCCACCCGCCGAAAATCTTCCACGTGAACTGGTTCCGCAAGGGCGCCGACGGAAAATTCCTGTGGCCGGGCTATGGTGAGAATGTTCGTGTTTTGAAATGGATCATGGAGCGGATCGAAGGCCAGGGAGCTGCGACGGAAACACCCATCGGCTTCGTGCCCACATCGAATGCGCTCACGCTGGACGGTCTCGATGTCTCCCGCGCAACGATGGAAGAACTTCTGCGCGTCGATCCCGCCGATTGGACCAGGGAACACGCGGACACCGGCAAATTCTTTCAGGAATTTGGCAGCAGGCTACCCGAGGCGATTCGCGAGGAACACAAACGCCTGGGCGAGCGCTTGCAACGCGTTGCGGTGGCCCCGAAGTAATTTCTCCTATCCCGTATTTAAATGGCACTTCCACCTGCAGGGGTGTCCGCCGCGGCGGACCGAGCCCCTACAGAGCTTCCTGGACTTCTGCGTCGATGGAAACATGGGTGTGCTCGAACCCATTGATTGTGTAGGCGGCGCCGGAAACTCGGCTGAAGTGAAAATAGCGGCTGATGTGGTAATCCTCGTCAAACGCGGCAAAAATCCGTTCGGTTTGAGCGCGATCGAGACCAAAATCGGCAAGCGCCACGGGAGATCCGTAGCCACCCGCAATGGCCAGATATTTTTCGACGATTTCGCGAAGATTCATCTTTTTCGTAGCACAGGCTTCAGCCTGTGTGCTTTTGATTTGCGTCCTAAGCGGGCGAAGAATGGCCTGACTGCTCAACCGTGCGGTCTTGAATTGGACTAGACCAAATCAAAAACACACAGGCTGAAGCCTGTGCTACGTACTTCAAATCCACAGGTACGCGCCCGAATTGCCGTATGGAGCGTTGACGTAGAAAAGATTCGCCTCATCTATTTTGCCGAGGGCTTCGCGCAGTTTTGCAGCGCCATGTTTCGCGCAATACAGTGCGCCGGGCGATTCCTCGATGCGCTCTGTCTGATCGAGGCTGGAGACTTCGCGCCGCGAAATCCATAGCCAGGTAGCGGGCACGCCGCACTCGGCGCATTCGCCGCTGAAATTTTCAATACGCTTATCGACGGCCGCCGCCACTTCCGAGCGCAACCCTGCCGCGGCGAAATCTTCGCGAGCAACGAAAAAATATTGCGTGAAACTCTCGCCATCCGGCTCAAACGCGATCACACGGCCGTGATAAGCGACGAGTTCCGGTTCCAGAAGCGTGCCCAGGCAATCGAGACACAGCGATACTTCCGGCCTCGCGGGGTTGCGGCGCGGCGCAGCCTTGCCGCGGAGATAGAGCGTGTCAGGAATGAAAGTTGCCATCCACGCGGGACCGTTTTCAAGGTGGATGCATTCCGCGGGCCAGCGCATCAGCCGCGCCCACCAGTTGCGGGACTTCGGGCGAAACGAAATACCCGGATAAGCCTGATCAAGTGCCATACGCGCCATAGCGCGCCGATGGTATCAGATTGCAGCGAGGCACTCGACTAAATCCGTTAACATCCGCGATCGTTGCGCTATCATGAATCGTGGCAACAGAACTTTTGCGGGCTCGAAGGTCCGCGAAACTTTGCAGCTATTATTTATTCGAACTTGAGGAGGCTTCATGCCCATCGCCGTAGGACAACCCGCTCCGGAATTCACGCTCAAGGATCAGAATCAGAAGGAAATCAAACTTTCCGATTTTGCCGGAAAGCGCAATGTGGTCCTGATGTTTTATCCGCTCGATTTCAGTCCCGTCTGCACCAACGAACACGCTTGCTTTGTCAACGACCTGAAACAATATGAAAAGCTCGACGCGCAAGTGCTGGGCCTCAGCGTCGACAGCGTCTGGGCGCACAAGGCCTTCGCAGAAAAGATGGGAATCAGCTACCCGCTGCTGGCCGACTTCCACCCAAAGGGCGCCGTGGCGGATAAATTCGGCGTCTATCTGCCCGAAAAAGGCATCACTGGCAGGGCGATCGCCATCATCGATAAGGCCGGAAAAATCGCCTGGTTCAAGAATTACGACATTCCCGTCCTTCCCGATATGAAAGAAGTGGGGCAGGCACTCGCGGCTGTGAAATAAATCTTAAGTAGATGCGGGGATAATTAGCGCGTAGGTGTAGGGGCACGGTCCGCCGCGGCGGATGCCCCTACATATATCACTTGTCTTTTGAAGCGGGCGCGCTGGCAGCATCCTTTGTAAGTTTGCGGATATAAATTACCAGTTGCCAGCGTTCCTTGTCAGAGAGTTCATCCTTCCATGACGGCATGGGACCCCGACCCTCGCCCATCTTCCAGAAAAGTGACCCGTCGGTCTCTGCACTCATCAATTTTTCGTCGGTAAAGTTCGCCGGCTTCTTTTTAATAATTTTCCCGGTATCGCCGTCACCCTTGCCCGTGTCACCGTGGCATGGCGCGCAATTTTCATGGTAGAGCTGAGCTCCGGCGGCCAAGCTTTCGGGATTTACGGGAACTGGATTCTTCACCTGCTTCGCGGCATCAGGGGCAACCCAGGGCTTCTCGTCATCCGCCGCCGCAATACGTGCCACAAAAGCCGACGAACTCAACATGGCCAACATTCCTAAAGCGCCTGCCCACCGCAGATGGCTTAAATTCCTCGATCGAATCATTCCGCTGACTCCCTTAAAAGAATTTGCGAGGCGCCAAATATTGCCACAAGACAGGCCAATTTTCATCAGTAAACCATTGTGTGTACTAAGATGCCGCGCTGCAACACAAAAGATGTCGCACTTACATCGGCGTGTCAATCAGGCAAAAAGGCCAGGCTTAACATGCTGTTATGGAAAGGTTTAAAGTTGCCGGCAAGCCTATGATGTTTCGGGTCAGAGCTTTCCGCCAAACGTCAGCCACAGAAGGGCCGCGTTCAGTACGATAATGGCGGCAGCCATTGCCCACCCAAGGATCGCAGTCAAATTATTGTTGGTGAATTCGCCCATTTTGCTGCGGTCGCCGGTAAATTGAATCAGCGGCACGACGGCAAACGGCAATTGGAAGCTCAAAATCACCTGGCTCAAGATCAGTAATGAGGTGACATGGCCTTCGCCCATAATTCCGATCACCAGCGCGGCCGGAATGATGGCCAGCGACCGCGTAATCAGTCTCCGCAGCCACGGCTTCAGCCGCAAATCAAGAAACCCTTCCATCACGATTTGCCCGGCAAGTGTGCCGGTAAGAGTGGAGTTCTGGCCGGAGCACAGCAACGCACAGGCGAATAATGTGCTCGCCAGACTCGCGCCCAACACCGGCGTCAGGAGTTGATAGGCCTGGCTGATGTCGGCCACCGTCGTCATGCCGCGTTGATGAAACGCAGCGGCGCCCAACACCAGAATCGCTGCGTTAATAAAAAGAGAAAAACCGAGCGCCAACGTTGAATCAAGCGTGGCAAAGCGGATGGCTTCGCGCCTGCCTCGTACGTTTTCCTTGAACGCGCGCGTTTGCACCAGGCTGGAATGAAGATACAGATTGTGCGGCATCACTGTGGCGCCAAGGATGCCGATCGCCAGGTAAAGCATCTCGCGATTCCGCACGATCTCCGCGACCGGGATGAACCCGCGCGCCGCCTCCAGCCAGAGCGGCCGCGCAAAAAAGATTTCGTAGGCGAAGCACGCCGCGATGGTCATGATCAGCGTAATCACCAGCGTCTCGAGCACGCGGAATCCCCGGCCCTGCAGCGCCAGAACCAGCAGCACGTCCAGGCCGGTCAACAACACGCCGACGAGGAGAGGCAATCCAAAAAGCAGTTTCAGCGCTATGGCGGAACCTAGAACTTCGGCAAGGTCGCAAGCGGCGATGGCGATTTCGCACAGGACCCACAGAGCAATTCCGGTGCGACGGGAATAGTGCTCGCGGCATGACTGAGCGAGATCGCGGCCCGTGGCAATCCCAAGCTTGGCGGAAAGCGCCTGGAGAAAAATCGCCATCAAACTCGAAACGAGCACGGCGCTCAGCAAGGTGTAGCCAAACTCCGAGCCGCCGCCCAGGTCGGTCGCCCAATTGCCCGGATCCATATAGCCGACAGCGACCAGATAACCCGGCCCTGCGAACGCGAGCATTTTTCGGAAGAAGGAAGCGCCAGGCAGGATGGGAATGGAGCGATGCGACTCAGGAAGCGAAGGAGAACGGACTGGCCGGAGCACCGCAGCCGGCGGCACGGAATTTAATTGCTCTGCACCATCGCCGTCAGGAAGCAATTCGGACGGGGCGCCTGGAGTGGGTGGACCGGCCATGGTTAACTTCGATGAACCCATTCAATAAACTAGCATTAACCTACACGTGAGTCAATCGGTGCGTTGGCTGATGGGGCGAAACAGATAACTTCGGCCACGGCCGCGATAATCTCTGGCGGGCTCCACGCTTCACTTGAAGCGTTCAGCGTAAAAGTAGAGCCCGCACCCGCACAGCGGAAACTTCGACCGAGTTCGGCCAGCAGTGATGTGAAAGAATATGGTAGTGTCACGAAGGAACACGGAGGCTGTCATGGCGCAAGCGGGTGGCGAGCAAGTACAGGTGCAAATCAAGGCCGATGAGAAGGAAATGGTCGGGCAATTCTGCAACCTGGTGATGTTCCACCACAATCCGGAAGAATTCACGCTGCAATTCATCTATTTATTTCCAAACGTGCCGCAGGGCAAGCTTCTTTCCAGCATGATTGTGAGTCCGGCGCACGCTAAACGCATCATGAAGGCGCTCGCGGAAAATATCAGCCGGTATGAAGCTCAATTCGGCCCCATTCGTGATGTTCCGGAACCAAATCCAGTGCCAAATGTCGGTTTCGTGCAGTAGGAAACTAACTGCACAAAGCTATAGTCAATCGCGCCAGAGCTCGTCTATGGGGCGCGGCTTTAGCCCCTGAGGAAAGTCGCCTTACGCCGATGCCGGAGCGCAGAAAATATCGAAGTGCCGCCATTTTCCGAGGTCCTGTTCTCCGAGAATCTCTCCAAAATAATTGCCATCTTCCGCGATCTTATGGATCTGGTATCCGCACGTGGCGATGGAGCGATACAACGCGCGCCGCTGAGCATCGTCCAGTTTCCGGTAAACCTCCACTTTCATGAACGGCTTGTACTGCGCTATCAAGCCTGAAAGAGACTGAAGGACCGCCGGCTCATAGCCTTCCGTATCGATCTTTATGTACCGGATTCCGGGCAGGAGCTGCGGATATTTCTCATTCAAGAACGATTGCAGGTTTTTTCCCTGCACCGCCAGTTTGAATGCGTGCCCATGCAGCCATTTGCTCATGCCTTCAAAACGTCCGCCATTGCAGTAACCCGAATCCGAATATTGAAATTCCATTTCCGCATCTTCCGGCGTCGCTGCAAACATCAGAGGAATAATATTCGTCTTCGCGGCATTCAGTTCGGCATTTATTTTCAAGACCGGAAAGACATAGCGGTTGGGCTCCAGCGCAAAAACGCAGCCGGCCTTGCCGACAGCGAGCGCGATCGGCACGGTGGAATCTCCCGTATGCGCTCCGATATCGATGGCTACATCGCCCGGCGACAAAAACTTCCGCAGCTCATCGACGGATTGCTGCGTAATCTCTTTTTCCGTTTCATGGGGATGCAGCCATTGCGCGTATTCAATGCCCCCGTCGCCGGGAAGATCAAAACGCTTAATTTTGTGGCCATACGTTTTGGGGCCGGGTTGCAGCCCCAGAAAATACGGCAATTCCTTCAACTTCACTTCGCGCGCCTCCATGCTGCAAATGCTGAGATATATTCTACGCAGAATCCGAAATATTCAATACAAGCGTCGCCATGCAACTCCGCGAGTTCGCCATTCCGAGCGTAGCGAGCAATCCCTCCGGAATTGTAGCCAACAGAAAAGAGGGAGTCCTCGCCGCTCTCGAAATGACGCGCCGAGGTTTTGGGCACGCTGCCCACAAAAACATTGACTTGATGAGATAGAATCGTGCGCCATGAAGAACATTCTGCTGCCACTTTTGCTGATCGTACTGATCGCGGCCACCGTCAATTTGTGCGGGCAGACCCAGCCCAAACCTCCCGTTCACGACGTCACGGAAAAACACCGTCCCTTCAACGTCGTAGAAGCAACGATTCCCGAAATGCAGTCCGCAATGAAACAGGGACGAGTCACTTCGCGTGAACTCGTCGTTCAGTACCTGATACGCATCGCGCTCTACAATCGGCGCCTGAACGGCGTAATCACTGTAAATCCGCACGTTCTTCAGGACGCCGAAGCGCGGGATCGCGAACGCGCTCAGGGCAAGGTTCGCGGTCCACTGCACGGAATCCCCATCGCCCTCAAAGATAACATTCAGACAATGGACCTGCCTACGACAGGCGGCGCGCTGGCATTTGATTCCTTCGTGCCGCCGTATGAAGCGACGCTCGTAAAAAATCTGCGCGATGCCGGCGCGGTGATCATCGCCAAGACAACCATGACGGAGTTGGCCAACTGGGTAGCAGGCGGACCCACTCCAATGCCAGGCGGCTACAATGCGTTCGTTGGCTTCAGCATGAATCCCT
>JAOAPW010000454.1 GCA_025463105.1 Candidatus Acidiferrum typicum
CGCTCTCTGGGCCGCGCGTCAGAGCCGCAAACTTGTTTTAATGATCGATTTTGAAATGTCCAAGGACAAAGTCCTGATGGGCGTTGAGCGCAAATCCATGATTCTTTCCGAAGAAGAGAAACGCAACACCGCGTATCACGAGGCTGGCCACGCGCTGGTCGCCGCGATGACTCCGGGGACCGACCCGTTGCACAAGGTCACCATCATTCCGCGCGGCATGGCGCTCGGTTTGACGATGCAGCTTCCGATCGACGATAAGCACACTTATACGAAAACGTATCTCGAAGGCACGCTCATCGTGTTAATGGGTGGCCGGTCAGCCGAGGAAATTTTCCTCGGGCACATCACTACGGGCGCAGGCAATGATATCGAACGCGCCACGGAGATCGCCCGCAAGATGGTTTGCGACTGGGGTATGAGTGCGCTCGGTCCGCTGGCATTCGGCAAGAAGGAAGAAGCTATCTTCCTGGGCCGGGAGATCGCGCAGCATCGAGACTACTCCGAAGATACGGCCATTCACATTGACCAGGAAGTCCGGCGAATCGTTACCGCAGGTTACGAAGGCGCTCGTAGCATCCTGGAGAACAATCGCGACACGCTCGAGCGAATTGCGATGGCATTGCTTGAGCGCGAAGTGCTCGACGCAGTGGAACTGAAGCTTTTGCTTGAAAATAAGCCGCTGCCGGAAAAGGTTCGGCCGACTCCGCCGTCGCCGCCTCAACCTCTGCCCGGCGCCGAGCCGAAGGCCGCTCCGCGACCAGAGTTGCGCCCCGCCCCCGGCTTCAGCAAAGGCTAGCCAGCTCGTTAAGCGCGTCCCGGTCGAGACCGGGACGCGCTTTTCATCCCCGAATTATCCAGGGAATTCCCACTTTAAATAAATAAGTAAGGTAGTTTTGGCTGTGCGTGCAGAGCGTGAGCGGGTCTGGACCACTGCTCGGCTGAATGGCCAGACTTTTTTGCTGAGAACGCGCGAAATATTCCTACGTGCGCACGCCTACAGCAATCTATGGAGGGCCCTGGGCTGGGAGCTTTTCTCTAAACCGGCTTACTTGCTGGCGGCGGCAACGCGTGCTGCAGCCGCGGCACCCGCCTTCTTGCTGCGGCGGCGTGGTTTCGTGGGACGCTCGGGAGCTTCGCCCACAAGTTCCATGGACATCAGACTGGTGACGAATTTTTTTGTCCCTACACTGTCGAAATCAATGGTGGTACGCTCGACATCGGATTCAGCCACGATTCCAAATCCATACTGATCATGCTTGATGCACTGCCCTTCGGAAAGAATCTGCACAACTGCCTCCTTGTTTTGCTACTGCTACTTCGGGGCACTACCTGAGAGGAGCGAGTCCGTCGTGTCCCTCGCGCGAGGCGCGGCGGACCCTCGCTAATTAGACTAGAGGCCGGTCACGTTCTCCGCCTGGAGGCCTTTGGGACCCTTGCGAACTTCAAATTCAACGGCCTGTCCTTCATTGAGTGATTTGTATCCGTCCATCATAATTGCCGAGAAATGGACGAAAACATCTTCTCCGGACTGGCGTTGTATGAACCCGTAGCCCTTGCTGGCATTGAACCACTTTACCGTTCCTTGTTCTTTCACTTCCACTACCTCGCGTTAAGCTATTTGCGCTTCTCGTGCTGACCTGCGCACCTCTCTGGATGCGGGGCCTCGACCGCCTCTAGCCCGCACAAAACAAACGGCTGTAAGGTTAGAACCTGGTGGCCGCCGAACGAGTCAAAAGGAATCACAAGAGCAACAAACGCAAACCCATTTTACCAAAACTCTGGATTCATTGTCTAGATGAGTCCCATCAGGAATTTTAGGGGTCGTTCAAGGCCGCAGATATTATGTAAATATTGTTATATCAGCACGTTACAATATTTCTGGTGAGTTTCTAACTGCATTGGTAGAACTGAAAGTATTCCCCAAAATGGGATATTACGATGCCGCCATTGGGGAAAAGCTATCCCCGCAGGAGGGAATAGGCGTACCCTAGCTTCGAAGCATCGTGCCGTAGGAGTTTGAACACCCGCCATGCCTCGCCGGTCCCTGATCGAATACCTTGCCTCATACACCGAGCATGGCCGCAGCATCGCATTTGGCGAGCGTCGAGGCTACCGGATGGTGCGCTGGTCCTATCGTGACGTTGCGGACGTCGCAGCCCAGTTTGCACGGGAGCTTGAAGCGCGCAGAATTGGCCCGGGCGATCGCGTGCTGCTCTGGGGAGGCAATTCGGGCGAGTGGGTCGCTGCATTCTTCGGCTGCATCCTTCGCGGCGCGGTTGCCGTGCCTATGGATCAGGGAGCCACAGGCGCTTTTGCGGGGCGAGTGGCCCAGCAAGTGGACGCAAAACTAATCGTCGTGGGGCACGAACATGCCCGCGAGCATGCCTTGGACAGCGGAGACCGGGCGGTGCTCCTGCTCGAATCGCTTCGGGAGGCCGTCGCGCAGCATTCCCCCGCACCCTATCCCTCTCCTGGACTCGATCGCAACTCGCTCGCGCAGATAATCTTTACTTCGGGAACCACCGACGAGCCCAAGGGTGTCGCCATTTCGCACGGGAACCTCCTCGCCAATCTCGAACCGCTTGAAATGGCCATGCAGCCTTACCTGAAGTGGGAACGCCCGTTCCATCCGCTCCGTTTTCTCAATCTTGTGCCGCACAGCCATGTTTTTGGGCAATTTCTCGGCATCTGGGTGCCGCCGCTGCTTGGGGGAACCGTTTTATTTCAGGACACGCTCAACCCGACTGAAATCATCTCCACAATCAAACGAGAGCGCGTGTCGGTTCTGGTTGCGGTGCCACGGGTGCTTGAGGCTCTGCAGAACAAGATCGAGCGTGATCTGGAAGCTCAAGGCCTCCTGGAAACATTTCGCCGCGACTTTGCGGCGGCGGCAAACGAAAAATTCCTGCGACGCATGTGGCGATTCCGCCGGATTCATCGCCGCTTCGGCTGGAAATTCTGGGCAGTGATTTCAGGCGGCGCGACGCTGGAGCCCGATACGGAATTATTCTGGGGACGCTTGGGATTTGCCGCAATCCAGGGTTACGGCTTGACGGAAACAACTTCGCTGATCAGCGTGAATCATCCATTTCAGATCGGTCGCGGGTCCATCGGCAAGGTTCTGCAAGGACGGGAAGTGAAACTCGATCCGAACGGCGAAATCCTCGTGCGAGGAGAAAACATTGCCGCGGG
>JAOAPW010000457.1 GCA_025463105.1 Candidatus Acidiferrum typicum
CCCCCTCCCACTACCGCCAGTGCATTGTTCGTTCCCAGAACTCCGGCCGTTTGGCCGAAGCGGAAATGTTCGATCCCAATGTTAGCGTGAATCCACGGCTCGAACCGGCTATGACCGCGCAATGCCAGTCTTGGACCGGCTCCTACGAGGATTGACTTAGCTGACAGATCAGGCGGAACTGTTGTTGTTCCCGTATTCCCGAAACCAAGGCCCAACTGGCCTTCTGCGCCCAGCCAGCTGCTGAAATAGCGCACCACGGAGACGTTCAATCCATTGGTATCAAAAGGCGTTCCGACCAGATTCTCTCGGTCGAACTGATAGCCGACCGCAAGCTGCCAGTCTGAAAGTTCATAAGTAGAATCAGAATTGCGAGTGGAGCCTGTCCTGGCCTTGGCGCTGGCGCCGGCGCCGACCGGTCCCTGAGCTGATGCAGAAGAAAACAGGCACAAGATTGCGCCTAGCAAGAGCAGCGTTTGTCGCATGATCCCCCCAAACGTATAAGTCCCGAAATGGGACAGCATAATTGTAAGGGAGCCTGCCCGCCAGAAAGGTCTAAATTGCACCGAGATATGTCTAATGCCTTACGGCGTTTACTCTCAATTCCGTGGGCCTCCGGTGGGAGCAAAGCTGACGCTGGCTACAACTTGACTGGTGTGTTAGGATTTTCTCACGAAGTTTATGCCCAGCCAATACATTCCGATCTTGATCTTCGCTGCTCTGGCCGCGGCTTTTCCGGCCGTCACACTCGTGCTGTTCCGTTTCATCCGCCCTACGCCGGTGGCGGTTGGGGCGAAGCTAAAGCCTTACGAGTGCGGCGTGGAAGCGGAAGGTGACACGCGCGGCCGGTATTCGGTGCGGTTCTATATCGTGGCTATTTTATTCGTGATTTTCGATGTCGAGACAACTTTCCTGTTTCCCTGGGCCGTGCTGTTTTCCACCCGGCACGAAGGTTTCCGTTTGGAGCCAGTCTATGCTCTGGCGAGTATGTTTGTGTTTCTGGGCATCCTGATCATCGGTTATGTATGGCTTTATCGGAAGGGTGCTCTCGAATGGGTGTAAGTGGGACCCGGCAGCTTGTTCCTGTGGGTCACGTGGTCAGGCCCGACCGCAAAGAGCGGCCGGGATTTTTTTTGCCCGAATTTAGAATAGAATCGACCACGGGGATGCGGTTGGATCCTTCTAACTAAAACTAAAAACTGGCGGAACAAGTTGACTGTGTTTTCCGCCATGTGCTAAAAGCTACGTCGTGTGTTGCGGTTGGGCGTGTTGGCGCACGCTGGTCTACCCCTATTTCATGGCAAACGATCCGGAAGAAAAGCAGCCCTCTGCAAGTCCGAAAGATGAGCCGTCCGCGGTAAAATCTCCAGCCGCGGCGGGCGAACCTGCATCCAAGCCTCCGGCGCCACCCGCGGCGCCTGCTGCAAAACCTCCCGCCCCGGGTGGGGTACCGCCGGCCCCAGCTGCGAAGCCTCCTGCCGCTGCCGTGCCGCCGAAACCTCCAGCCCCTCCAAAAGAAGGGCCTGTCGCTCTCGATAACGATCTCGTAAAGCGATACAAGCAACGATTTGGCGATGCCATCCGCGAAGCGTGGATCGATCGTAAGCAGTCAATCCTGGTGGTGGCGCGCGAAAAATTAGTGGAAATAGCCACTTATAGCCGGGACGAAGAGAAATTTGACTGGCTGAGCGACCTCACGGCTGTAGATTGGCCGAAACGCGAGCAGCGGTTCGATATCGTGCTCAATATGTATTCGATGGAGAAAAATGAGCGGCTGCGCGTGAAGGTATACGCTTCGGCCGACGAGCGAGTGCCCAGCGTGCAAGGTGTGTGGGCGACCGCAAATTGGGAAGAGCGGGAAGTGTACGACATGTTCGGAGTGATCTTCGAAGGCCATCCCGAGCTGAAGCGAATTCTGTTGCCGGACGAATGGCAGGGGTATCCGTTGCGCAAGGATTACGACATTTTGACGCAGGACACCGCCTGGGTGCGCGAAAACCTGGGCATCGAGAGCGGGCAATAGCGATGGCTGACCAGCGCGTTCCGTTTGCCACGCATGCCGATTCGACGGTGCTCGGCGCGGATGAAATCGTACTGAACATGGGGCCGCAGCATCCGTCGACGCACGGTGTGCTGCGCGTAAAGTTGCGTCTGGACGGCGAGAAGGTGATCGGCTCGGAGTGCGTGATCGGCTACCTGCACCGCGGCGTGGAGAAAATTGCCGAGCACCGCACCTATACGCAGTTTGCGCCCTACGTGGACCGCATGGATTATGTCGCGGCGGTTTCGAACGGCCTCGGCTACTGCGAAGCTGTTGAAAAATTGCTCGGGGCGGAGGCGCCTCTTCGCGCGCGGGTGATTCGAACGATCCTTACTGAACTGCAGCGAATTGCCAGCCATTTGTTCTGGCTGGGAACGCATGCGCTCGACATAGGCGCGCTGACACCGCTGTTTTACTGCCTGCGTGAGCGGGAAGAGATTCTTAAAATTTTCGAGAAGTATTGCGGCGCGCGGCTCACGACACATGCGTTTCGCATCGGCGGCCTGCAATATGAGGCCTATGATGAGTTTGAAAAAGACGTAGAGCGATTCTGCAAGCCCTTTGACAAGCGCGTGGACGAGTACGAATCGCTGCTGACTGGAAATCGCATCTGGGTCGGGCGTACCAAGGGCATCGGAATCCTTACTGCCAAGGAAGCCATTGACTACGCCGCTTCAGGACCCGTGATCCGCGCCAGCGGAGTGAAGTGGGATATCCGCAAGGCCATGCCGTATGCCGCCTACGACCTGTACAAGTTTGAAATTCCCACGGGGAAGAATGGCGACACGTTTGACCGGTACATCGTGCGTATGGAAGAGATGCGCCAGTCCCGCTTGATTTGCCTGCAGGCGATTGAAAACATTCCCGCCGGGCCGATCATGGGCAAAGTGGGAAAAGTTCTGAAGCCGCCGCCGGGCGAGGTCTATCACGCGATCGAAGCGCCCAAGGGCGAACTCGGATATTACATTGTGAGCGACGGCACGACGCAACCGTACCGTGTGCGCATTCGTCCACCGTCATTGATCAACCTCGAGGCGTTCGACAAAATGATTCGCGGGCACCTGGTGGCGGACGTCGTGGCCATCATTGGCACGCTCGACATTGTGCTGGGAGAAGTGGACCGCTAACGCGATGCACAGTCTAATCGATTTCCTGCTCACTTACTGGGTGCAACTGGTGTGCGCGGTCATCATTGTTGCCGTTCTACCACTGGTAGCCGGATACATCGTGTTGATGGAACGTAAAGTCATGGCGGACATGCAGGCGCGGCTGGGGCCGATGCGCGTGGGTCCGCACGGCCTGCTGCAGCCCATCGCCGACGCTCTAAAGCTGCTCATAAAGGAAGACATCATCCCGGATGAGGCCGACAAGGCAATTTTCTGGGTCGCGCCGCTGATTTCGGTGACCGCGGGAATGCTGGCGATGTCGACGCTGGCGATTGGGCCGTGGTTCCAGATTGCCGATCTGAATATCGGACTTTTGTTCATCGTGGGGATCAGCGCGCTGGGGATTTTCGGAATCGTGCTGGGCGGATGGTCATCGAACAGCCATTACTCTTTGCTCGGAGCATTGCGCAGCGCGGCGCAGCTGGTGAGTTACGAAACCGCGGCGGGGATGGCGATCGTCGGAGCATTGATGCTGGCTGGAACGCTTTCCACTCGAGAAATTATCGCAACACAGAATGATTATGGAGTCTGGTTTGTGTTCGCGGCCCCCGTGGGATTCTTTATTTATGTCGTCGCGTCGATTGCGGAAACCAATCGCGCTCCCTTCGATCTTCCGGAAGCGGAATCGGAATTAGTTGCGGGCTACATGACCGAGTATAGCGGGTTCCGCTGGGCGCTTTATTTTCTGGCCGAATACACCAACATGGTTGTCGTGGCGTCCATTGCGACGACGCTCTTTCTGGGCGGGTGGCTGCGGCCGTTCGCGGGAACGCGGGCGTTTAATTTCCTGGATTTTTTGCCGTCAGTGCTGCTGCTGGGCGTTGCTGGGTACTGTTTTTATCGCGCGCCGAAACAGCCGGTAAAAATACAAAAAATGGTCCTTGCTGCGGTGGGAGCAATGATTATTTTAGTGGCGCTAATTTTAGCGGCGCCGCTCCTTGCGCCTGCAGGTTCTTTTGTCGCCAGCATGAAAGCGGGATTGCACGGCGCGTTCTGGTTCCTGCTGAAAGTCGGGCTCTATATTTATCTGTTCATGTGGCTGAGATTCACGTTCCCGCGGTACCGTTTTGACCAGCTGATGCGTTTGGGATGGCAATTCCTGATTCCGCTTTCGATCGTGAATGTGATGGGAATTGGCGTGGCGCTGGTTTTGCACCGGCACTTCGGATGGAGCCACTGGACGGCATTTCCGCTGACGACAATTTTGACGCTGGCGGTGGCAGGATTACTGGCGGCAGCGGGCGAGAAGCAGGAAAAGACGCACGCCATCGTGGGCGAAGAGGCGTAGGAACCAACTACCGATGCTCGATCAGATCGTATTTTATTTTTTTGCTGCCTTGGCCGTGATTTCCGCGGTCCTGGTGGTGACGCGCCGAAACATCGTGCAGAGCGCGATTTTTTTGATCACCGCGCTGCTGGCTACTGCGGGAATTTTTCTGCAACTGCACGCGGAGTTTTTGTTCATCGTGCAGGTGATTTTGTATGCGGGCGGCATCATGGTGCTGTTCGTGTTCGTCATCATGCTGATCAACCTGGACGTGTCGTTGCACCAGGTGCAATTCAACCGGCAATGGTGGCTGGGATTGGTGCTGGCGCTGGCGCTGGGCGCGCAATTGACTGTCGCGATCGCCGTAGGCCGTTCGGGACTGCCGCTGGGCGAACCGGCTCCCGCAACAATGCTTGAGCCGAGCACGGAACTGGTCGGCAAAGTTCTGTTCAGCGAATACATGCTTCCGTTCGAGATTGCGTCGATCCTGTTGCTTGTTGCCATGATCGGCGCCGTAGTGATGGCGAAGAAAAAAGTTTGAGATGCGAAAACTGACGTCGGCAAAGATGTGAGAATGCGGGTGCGTGCTGTACTTGCAGCCCGCCCAATAGAGGACGCGAGACAAACCATGATTCCGACCAGCCATTATCTGTTCCTGAGTCTGGGCTTATTTACCGTCGGCGTGATTGGCGTTGTGACGCGGCGAAACGTCATCATCATTTTGATGTCCATCGAGCTGATGCTGAACGCGGTAAACATTAATTTGGTGGCGTTCTCGCGCCTGGTGGGCTCGGCCGAAGGACACGTCTTCGCGATTTTTATTATCACGGATGCGGCGGCGGAAGCAGCGGTGGGATTGGGCATCATCATTGCGTTTTTCCGGAATCGTGAAACGTTGCTGGGCGATGAAATGGATTTGCTCAAGTGGTAGGCGGCGCGGACGGGCGTACCTAGAACATGATGCCGACTGAATATTTTCTCGCGCACATCTGGATGATCCCGCTTTTCCCCCTGGCGGGCGCGGCGCTCATGCTGTTCATTGGACGCCGGTTGCCGAACAGCGCCGTGAACGTGGTGTGCGTGGGCAGCGTGTTCCTCTCGATGTGTTTCGCTTTCGGCGCCATCTGGCAACTGATCGCGCGCCCCGTTGCGGAGCGCGTGGTGAGCTTTAGCCTGTTCGATTGGGTGCCGGCAGGCGCGATGCACACGAACGCGGGACGCTTCATGAATTTCAACGTGCCGTGGGGCGTGTTGATGGACCCGCTAACGGCCGTGA
>JAOAPW010000349.1 GCA_025463105.1 Candidatus Acidiferrum typicum
ACGCCAGAAGCGAGGGCGCGCCCGGATATTTCCCGATCATCGAGAGGAATTGTCCTGGCGGCTGCCCTGCGGGAACCCACCAGGGAAGCATCGGCGCCACGCCGGCGGCTAGCGAAAATGTGAGCAGCTTTCGCGTGAACCAACCTTTCACTTTGGGCCTTGCCGCTTTCCAGACCAGAATGTCCCACGCGAGTAATGCGGCAGCGATAGGCACCCAGCCATACAATGCCATCTTGTAGTCGAACCACAGCCATGCGCGGAACACGAGGCGCGAATGCCGCGCTTCGAGCAGGCGCGGCAATAACAGCATCCCTACCAGCGCATTGCAAAGCACGGCAAGCAGCAGCGTGATGAGGCTCATCAGCTGAAACCAGTGCCTCGTCGCCACTATATTGCAGCGACTGCATAAAGATTGTTTGGGTAGAAAGTTCAAGCCGCAGCGGTCGCAGAACACGTTTTCGCTCCCACGGTGCTGGTATGGGCGTGCGATTTTCCAACGTCAGACTAACCGGAAAGCCTCCTGAAAAACTACTGGTCTGAGGTCCAGCGAAACGTGAGGCCAGTCGCGCCCGTCCCTCCGGCCAGTTCTTTTTCGCGTTAACGGGGAAGGGTCTGGTCCGAATCGAAGGGACAATCTGGTCAGCTCGGCTGAATTTTAGTGGCAGTCGAAAGAGTAGCCGACGCGTCCGCCGGGCGAATAAACGACGTGAGTTTGCTAAACGCCTCAACGGCTGCATACGCGATGAGCAATAAAATGATGGGTTCGATGACGTGCCGGTAGCGCGTCTGGCTGTACGTCAAATAATAGGGTAGGGGATACAGCAGGAGAGCGCCAAAGAACATTTGCCAGGCGTGGATTTTTCTTCGGTGCGCCAGGAGTATGGCAGGAAGCAGCAGGAACGAGATTACCGCGTAACTGGATGGCACCCAGTACCACGGAAGCGCAACATGATAGGCCATGGCGCTGCCGTCCCAGAAATAAAGGACGCGCTTAGCGGATAGCGTAAGGAATTCCACGGGAGAATCGCGCACGAACTGCATTGCGAGCTTTTGCTTTGACTGGACGTAGGCCACTTCGCCCATTTGCTTGTAGTCGGTGTACTCCTTCAGATTGCCGGAGGGATGTTTGCCGCCCCAGCCGCGTCCGAAACTTGCGTGATAATTTCCCAGCGCGAACTCGACGCCGAAATTGCTCCTCAGGAAAACCCAGTGTCCGAATACGGTGCGGTTCCGCAGTAGCCAGGGAGAAATCACGATTACGCAGACCAGAAGGGAAGTCAGCGCTGGTTTGAGAGTTTGCAGAAAAATTTCTTTTGTTGTCATTCCGAACGGAGTGAGGAATCTCTCCGGGTTTGAAATCGAAGAGGGATTCCTCGGCACGCGGCGTGCCTCGGAATGACAACGTTCTGGGCTTTTTCGCAAACTGTTGAGCGATTCTTTTTTGCGCAAGTGTAGTTCGTAGCAGCACCACGCGAGCGAAACAGGGAGCAAAGTAGCGAGAGACGGATTTACAAGGAGAGCGAAACCCCAGAGCGCTCCGAAGCCGATAGAATTTCTGAAGAGTTCCATACCTGGTTTGAAATTGCGGTTAAGCGCCTCCGGCAAATACAGTGCATACCAGAAAAGAAGAGAAAACAGCAGCGCGCTCAAGCTGACTTCCCACAACCAGGTGACGGCCCATTTGCTGAACCACGGAAACAAGATCCATGTCCACGCAGCCCACATCCCGGCGCGCCTGCCAACTGTTCGGTCCGCGATGCCGAGAATTGGAACGACCGTGAGCGCGGAAAACAAACTCTGTACGGTAAAAATAAAAATGATCGAAGCGTGCGTCATGATGCCGAAGCAGCGGAAGACCAGCGCGACAATATAAGGATAGACGGGCGCGACCCAGGAGGTCGGTCCGGTATATTCGGAGCCGAAGGGCGAGCTGAATCCGAGTCCCTTTACAATCGACGCTGCGATATTGTTAATTTCGCCGACGCCATAGTCGTCGGCACGCTCGAAGCTGTAGGTGCGAAGCAGCAGCAGCAGCGAAACGCGCACGGCAAAGGCAATCAGCACCATCCAGAAAACCGTGGACCATTTGTAAAATCCGGCACTCGCGGAGACGCGCGTACCGACACGTCCCTGAGACTTCTGCTCCAGTTCCAAATTTGCTGTAATCATGTTTGAGACGACGAGCCAAAGCTCGAAGAACTAAAGCGATGATAGCATCCGCCCTTGCCGCGTATTATCGATGCCTAAAGTGTATGTAACCTGCCAGATAATATGTAATTTTCTTTCGCACAAACGTCTTGCCATTTGCACGGACCCCTTATAGTCTCCTGCTACGAGCTTAGGCTTGGGGCTGTGGGTGCACTGCAAATCGGCGATCAATTTCGTGGCACGAACGTCCGTGGCCCGAATGCGCCACGTTGAATTAACCAGAGACAAACGGAAAGTTTTGGCTGGCCGCCCGGATTGAACTGAAAGTTTTTTCGGAGGATCTCAATGAAAAAAATCGGTTTGATGCTTTTGATGTTGCTGATCGGCGTGACCGTCGGAATCAGAATTTCCGGCAGGCTATCGCCGGTCGAGGGGCAAGCGAAGCCTGGAACCGGATTTGCAGCGATTCCCGGAGCGGTCGGCGGCCAGGATCTGACCGGCGCCTACGACGTGGTAAAGAACTGGCCGAAGGATGTGAGCACTCTGCCGGGAAATGAGAAGTGGACCTATGGCGTGGGCGAAAGCGTGTTCGCCGAAAGTCCTAATCGTATTTACGCTCTTTACCGCGGTGAGATACCAAAGATGGCGCCGCCGAAAGCCATGTTGCTGCCGCAGGCCGGTCCCAGCATCAGTTTCCCAGTAGCAGGATTCTGGCGCGATGCCACTGTTGCCTCACTTCCCGGAACCGGTGGCACCGATCAGGACACTCGTGAGTGGCTGACTTCCTGGGAAGGGAAGTCGCCTGACCTGGGAATCAAGGGACCGCCATATCGTGAACTGGAAAAGGACGCGAAGTGGGAGAACTGCCTGGTCATCTACGACGGCAGCGGAAACATCGTCGAGACCTGGAAGCAGTGGGACAAACTTTTCCGCCGCCCTCACTCGGTTTACATCAGCCCCTACGATCCGGAAAAAAATGTGTGGATCGTCGACGACAACATGGAAACCATCTACCGGTTCACGCATGACGGCAAGGAGCTGTTGCAGACGATCGGAACGCCGGAAATTCCCGGTGAGGACGCCAGTCACTTCAACCGTCCGACGTACATTGATTGGCTGCCGGACGGCACCTTTTTCGTCTCCGACGGCTACACCGGAACGCGTATCGCCAAGTTTGACAAGAGCGGAAAATTCCTTATGCAGTGGGGCATTAAAGGCGGCCCGCGTCGAGGAGGCGATAACGAACCTCTCGAAACTCGTCCCGGCTATTTCAGCAACGTGCACGGAGTCGCTATCGACCAGAAGACCCGCCACGTATTCGTGAACGATCGGAACAATCACCGCATCCAGGTGTTCGATGAAAACGGCAAGTATCTCTACGAATGGAAGATTGACAATGCGCCTTCCAGCCTTCACTTGCTCTACATCGGATCCGGAAACACCCTCTGGACCTTCGATCGCACCACAAACAAAATGATCGAGTACGATTTGCAAGGCCATCTGCTCTACACGTGGGGCAGCATGGGTGACTATCCCGGTTACCTCTGGGGCGTGCACGGATTGAGCGTGGACCAGGAGGGCAATCTGTACCTCGCGGAAGTCGACGCAGGGCGGATTCAGAAGTTCACGCCAAGGCCGGGAGCCAATCCCGCGTTTCTACTAGCCAAGCCGGTCTATTCGGCGTGGAAGTGAGAACTGCCGTGGGTCGTAAGAATTGGGTGTCCCACACGTCGGGTTTACGTGTGGGGTTCTTACCTCATTTATGAAATACAAAACTAGCATTAGGTGATTCGTTCGTAGCATAATCCGAAGCGAGCGGGAGGAACATCTGCCATGACAAAAACTTTGTTCGTTGTCGGTGCTTTACTTGCAGCTGCTGGGTTCGGTTCGATGCCCACACGCGCCCAGGAAGTAACCAAGCAGGACGTCGACGGAGTTAAGAATTTCAAGCGGCTGGAGACAACCGTCGCCTGCGCCGGCGCGACCAAGGCCGACGCCGTGCCCGAAATCAAGAAGATGGGATTTGCTTCGATCATTAACTTGAGGGAAGCGAGCGAAGAAGGCGCAAACGTTGAGGCCGAAGAGGCGGCCGCGAAGAACGTGGGCATTCGTTACTACCACATTCCCTTTAACGGCTCCAATCCGGATCCCGCGGTGGCCGAGAAATTTCTCAATGCGATCACCGCCAATGGCAGCGATCCCGCTTTCATCCATTGTGCCGGCGGGAATCGTGCGGCTACGATGTGGCTCATCAAGCGCTTGGCGGTCGATCATTGGGATGTCGATCGCGCCACGAAGGAAGCCACCGAACTCGGAATGACCAGTGAAAAACTCAAGCAATTCGCGATTGACTTCGCACAATCACACAAGCGCTGAACGCCACGCGCTTGCACAGCGGCTACTCATCCAACCATGAAATTTTCAAGACGCGATTTCATTAAAACCAGTGCCGCCGCAGGCGCAGCGGCCGGTATTTCGGAATTTGCCGCGCTGTCTGGGGGAAGCTTGTCTGCAGCAGATGCGCCACGCCTGGAAACATTCAGCGACTGGCTGCGAGCGGATCGTGAAACCCGGAAACGCGGACTGGAACTCTGCCTGCAACGCATCCGTGAGCTGGAGCCGTCGATTCACGCCTGGGTCACGGTGCAGCCCGAGCGGCCCACGGCGGACGGACCGCTTTCCGAAATTCCCTTTGGCGTTAAAGATATCGTCGAAACCGAGAATATGGCGACGGAATACGGTTCGCCGCTTTACAAAGGCCGGCTCGGCACGAAAGACGCCGCAATCATTCGCGAGATGCGCAGCCGCGGCGCCATCCTTCTCGGGAAAACTGTCACCACCGCTTTCGCCTATAGGACACCGGGGCCCACGCGGAACCCGCGGAATTTGGATCACACGCCGGGCGGAAGTTCCAGCGGATCGGCGGCAGCTGTCGCCGCGGGGATGGTGCCATTCACCATAGGCGAACAGACGCGAGGGTCGATGCTCCGGCCCGCTTCGTATTGCGGCATTACCGGATTCAAGCCGACTCACGACCTTCTCTCAATGGAGGGCGTGCTGCCCTTCGCCAAGAGCGAGGACACGCTCGGTCTTTATACACACACGGCAGCGGACATGATTGCGTTATGGAAAGCGCTGGGGCATCCGGAAGGTAGCGAAGAGCAATTTTCTTTTGGCGCTCCCGAACCTATTCCTGAATGCGAACCGAAAATGGCAAACGCCTTTCGGCAGAGTCTGTCGTTGTTGCGCCGCGCTGGCGTAAACATCAAGACAGTCGATATTTCAGAAATGCTGAAGAAGCTCGAGGCCGCGAACGACTTGATCACGATCTACGAGGGCGCTCGGTTCCATGAAGCGCGCCTGAAAGAGTTCGGAGATCGCCTTGACCAGCCAGTGGCGACCGTCGTTCG
>JAOAPW010000492.1 GCA_025463105.1 Candidatus Acidiferrum typicum
ACACGGCCATCGTCTCGATCTGCGGACGCATCGAGGCCGAGCTGGCCGAGCTTGAGCCTGCCGAAGGCGCGGAAATGCTCGCGGCTTACGGCCTTAAATCCTCAGGACTCGATCGCCTGATTCAGGCCACCTATCATTTACTCGGCCTCACTTCGTTTTTTACCGCGGGCGAGCCCGAAGTGCGCGCATGGACTATCAAACGCGGCATAAGCGCGCAAAAAGCAGCCGGCGCGATTCACTCTGACATCGAACGCGGATTCATTCGCGCCGAGGTAGTTCGCTGGGACGATCTTCTGAAGGCGGGAAGCCTCCCGGCGGCACGCGAGAAGGCGCAGGTGCGCCTCGAAGGCAAGGAATACGTCGTCCAGGAAGGCGACGTCATTTTGTTTCGGCATAGCGGTTAGTGCGAGAACTCAAATGATCGCGTAAATCTGACGATGCCGATCGCCCAGACCATTCCGGTTTCTCACACACTGCTGGCCCTGCTGCTTGGCTTAACCGCGGCTGCCGCCAACATTCTGGGCGGGTTGTTCATCCTCCATCGCGAATGGTCGCGGCAATATCTTAAATATTTCCTTGCACTCGGCGCCGGCTTCATGCTGGCCGCGGCTATTCTGGAGATTCTGCCCGAATCGGTGACATTAGCGGGGAACCGCGCTTACTTTCTTGTGCTGGTGGGCTACTTCATCGTGCATTTTTTCGAGCACAACCTGGCGCCGCATTTCCATTTCGGCGAAGAAACGCACGTCGAGGAATTTGTGCCGGGTCACGCGGGAATTTCCGCATTGCTCGGACTTTCCATACACACATTTTTTGACGGCGTGGCGATTGCTTCAGGATTTCTTGTGTCGGGCTGGCTGGGCGGCGTGATTTTTCTGGCCATCGCGCTGCATAAGATTCCGGAAGGTTTTACGGTTGCCTCGCTGATGCTCGCAAGCGGGCAGAGCCGCCGCACGGCGCTATTTGCCGCTATATGGCTGGGCGTAGCCACGGTAGCCGGTGTGTTCCTTATGGGGCTTCTGCACTCGCAAGTAAGTTATGCGCTGCCGATTTCCGCTGGAGTTACCCTGTACGTCGCCGCGACTGATTTAGTGCCTGAAGTGAATCGCGAGCCCGACACACGCATGGCCCTGCTTGTTTTCCTCGGTGTTGCCTTGATGCTGTTGCTCGGAAGATTCTTTCATTCCTGATTGGCCTGATTGGGAAGCCGCTCATATCTCCTTTAAATTGAGTTTTTTCAGCGGAAACCTCCTGAAGGCGATAACACTACTGATCCCGTTTCAGATGAAGTAGAATTCACAAGACCTGCTTCCGACAGCGGGTGGCGCGATATCTTTGCAACTTTTTGACCCGTCACGGGTTGTACAAGGTGTGGAGGCCATGGCAAGATCCGACGTCCAACTGATGCTGGACGTGAAGGCCGGGGACGAGCAGTCCATCGAGCTTTTGCTCCGCAAGTACCGGACTCCGCTTGTCAATTTCCTCTGCCGCATGGTGCGCGATTCGGCCGTTGCAGAAGACCTGGCCCAGGAAGTGTTCCTCCGCGTTTATCTTGCGCGCAAGGAGTACGCTCCGAGCGCAAAGTTCACCACCTGGATGTTCCGCATCGCCACGAATCTGGCGTTGAACTCCGTTCGCGACAACCGTAATCGCCAGATGGAAATCTCGATGGATCGGGCGGTGGACATTGGCGATGACGAGCGCCCGGCTATGGAAGTTCAGGATCTTACGCCGACGGTGGAACAATATTTGATTGCGCGCAGCCGTTCCGAAATGATCCTGCGAGCTATCGATGCGTTGCCGGAAAAGCAGCGAGCAGCCGTGCTGTTGCACAAGTACCAGGAGCTTGATTACGACGAAATCGCGCGCATTCTGGACTGTTCGGAGAGCGCTCTGAAGTCACTGCTGTTCCGCGCTTATGAAACATTGAGAACGGCGCTTGCGCCGCTCTTGAATGCGGAAAAAGTTTCAAGCAATGCGCCGTGGAGGATGTGAGGCTTATATGGGTCACACGGAACGATTCGGAAAAAATTGCGCGGAAATGGAAGACAAATTAGTCCAGTACCTGGACGGCCGTGCCAAGCCTGCAGAGCGGCGTGCTGTCGAGGATCATCTCGCCGTCTGCTCCGGCTGCCGCAATCGCGCTGAGGATTTCCGCGCCATCTTCGGAGCGCTCGATGATCTCCCGGCGGTTTCGCCATCTCCATCGTTTGACGCGTCGCTGCGTGCGCGCGTTGCCGCCGAGGCTGACCGTCGAACTTTGTGGGGCTGGATTCCTTCGCCGAGGCTGGCGTTTGCCGTTGCGGCACTCGTCGCTATGTCCGTGTGGCTGGCTTCCACGCCGCGCATCGTGAACTATGACTCCGCGACAACTCGTGTTCCCGCGGAAGCGGAGTTCAGCATGATCCGGGATCTTCCTGTGCTCGAAAACTACGAGGTGATTTCCAAGTTTGACGCTCTCTCCGAACTGCCGGCCTCTCCAGATGATACCGCTGCCGGAGAAGTGAAAAACGAAACCAGCGAATGAAGCTACGGTTTCAATTCGGGACGGTTTGGGCCACGCTTCTGGCGGCCGGCCTGCTCTGTTCGCCCGCCTTCGGTCAAGAATTCACCAGGGTCGGCCAGGGTGCGCCACGCCGTGAGCAGTTTCCCCGGCGGGACGGCATGGGCCCCGGCTCTAATGCTGGGAACATGAATAATCTGCCGCCCAGGGCCATGGAGCGTCTCCGGGAGATGCCTCCGGACAAGCAGGAAAAATTTCTGCAGAATAACGAGCGTTTCCAGAATCTGCCGCCCGAGCAGCAGGCGCGCATCCGCGAGCGTCTTGAAACTTGGAATAAACTGAGCCCGGCGCAGCAACAGGAATTCCGCGAGCGCCAGCGAATCTGGGAGCAAATGACTCCCGACCAGCGGCGCGACGTCCAGCAAAGACTGCTTCCGCGCTGGCAGCAGGTACCGCCGCCGCGCCGCCAGGCGATCATGCAGCGCCTGCATCAACTTCGCGATTTGAGCGAATCGGGGCGCGAAGCCAAACTGAATGATCCCACCTTCGTCGAAGGGCTGAACCCCGAAGACCGCGAGATGCTAGGCCAACTGGCTCACCTGCACGTCGGCATGGCTCCCGACTAGTCAATTTCATCAACAATCGTAGCGAAAAATGCGCGATTGGCGCCTGCGTAACGCATTCGAAACTCGCCCCGTAACTGTTTCGATACAACCATGTGAACTTGTTATAAAACGTCTCACTAATCTGTAGTCACGACTCGTTCGAGTCATACTACCTGTAGTGGTTTTTTCTAAACTCTCCACAACTTGCACTCATTTCCACAAAAATTTTCTATAACACCTGAGTTTTCGCTTGACAAGTTCTCGAACCTGTCTAGAATCGTGGCACAAAGTGGAACAAAGTGGTTGCAAGTGAAGTTCAGTGGCGCGGTACACAGAACAGCGGTCCATTTGTGGGTAAGGGGAGAGCGTTTTTCATGCTCTTTGTGCAGACGACTACATGCTACGGGGAAACATACCGGCAAAAGTGGACGAGAAGGGCCGTCTCAAGATTCCAGCGGCCTTTCTGGAGAAGCTCAAGGAGCACGGGGAGCGTTTCTACGTGACCAGTGAAGAAGGGGACCACGCGCGGATTTATCCCATGAAGTTTTGGGAACAAATCGAGGAAAAGCTGGCGAAAATTTCATCCTACAACCGGGCCAAGCAGAATTTCCTGACGCGAACGAACTATTACGGCCAGGTCGTGGAGATTGACGGGCAGGGCAGGCTCCTGATTCCGGCGGTGCTACGGGAAGCCGCGCAGATGAAGGGCGACGTGGAAGTGATGGGCCAACTGACGTATCTGGAAGTTTGGAACCAAACCCGTTTCATGGACAACATGAGCAAGAACCATATGACGGACGAAGAGCGGAACCTACTCGCTGACCTGGGGAGATAGTAGAATGATAAGCACACGCATCTGCTCCTCGAAGAGACGATCCACTGGCTGGCAATAAAGCCCGACGGACTTTACGTAGATGCGACCGTGGGGCTCGGGGGGCACGCAATTGAAATCGTCCGGCGGCTCGGGGCCGGGGGGCAGTTCGTAGGCCTGGATCGCGATGCAGCGGCACTGGAAATCGCACGCACCAGGCTGGCGGAGTTCGGAGACAAGGTGACTTTGGTGCACGCCAACTTCTCACAGATCGGCGAGGTTTTCGCGGAGCGGAGGCTCCGCCCAGCCGATGGCGTGCGGGCGGATCTGGGCGTGTCGAGCATGCAGCTGGATAAAGGGGAGCGCGGTTTTTCGTTCCGCGA
>JAOAPW010000493.1 GCA_025463105.1 Candidatus Acidiferrum typicum
CATGGTGCGACGGCTCCTCCGAGGGGGCCATCAATGTGTAGTGTTCAACAGGTCGCCGAAACCCGTGAACGAGTTGGTGCAGGAGAAGGCCACGGGAAGCACATCGCTGCAGGATTTGGTGACGAAGCTGAAGAAGCCTCGGGTGATATGGTTAATGGTCCCTGCGGCGTCCGTGGACGATACCGTTGCTGGACTCCTGCCCGAGCTTGACGCCGAAGACATCCTCATTGACGGCGGCAATTCCTATTACGTCGACGACCTCCGGCGCGCAAAGGAACTCAAGTCGAATCATATCCATTATGTCGACGTGGGGACGAGCGGTGGCGTGTGGGGCCTGGAGCGCGGTTACTGCATGATGATTGGTGGCGAAGAAAGTGTGGTTAAGCATCTCGATCCAATTCTCTCGACGCTCGCGCCGGGTGCGGGCGACATACCACGCACGCCGGGACGCGAGATGTTGGACGGCACCGCTGAAAAGGGCTACCTGCACTGCGGTCCGAATGGCGCCGGTCATTTTGTCAAAATGGTTCACAACGGTATCGAATACGGCCTGATGGCCGCCTACGCTGAGGGGCTGGGAGTGTTGCACGACGCCAATGTTGGCAAGAAACAAGAAGCTATCGATGCCGAGACGACGCCATTGCGTGACCCTGAACACTATCAGTACGACCTTAACCTGCGCGACATCACGGAGGTCTGGCGGCGCGGCAGCGTGATCGCGTCCTGGCTGCTGGACCTGACCGCGGCCAGCCTGGTGAAGGATCCCGCTCTGTCCCAGTTTGCTGGACATGTTTCTGACTCCGGCGAAGGCCGCTGGACAATCAAGGCGGCCATCGATGAGGCTGTGCCGGTGCCTGTTCTCTCATCGGCGCTTTACCAGCGATTCACCTCTCGCGGTCAGGCGGATTTTCAGAACAGACTGCTCTCAGCGATGCGCTACGGCTTCGGCGGACACTTGGAGAAAGCGGCCGGCAAATAACGCGGCCGGCATAAGGAGATTTGCGAATGAGTGATTCCCACTCCGACGCCCTGGTCTTCTTCGGCGCTACGGGCGATCTGGCATACAAGAAAATTTTCCCGGCGTTACAGTCGATGATCAAACGCGGGAACCTCGACGTCCCAGTCATTGGCGTGGCCAAAGCCGGCTGGAATCTCGAACAGTTTCTGGCGCGAGCGCAAGACAGCCTCGAGAAACACGGCAGCGGAGTCGATCCTGGGGCATTCAAGAAGCTGAGCAGCTTACTGCGTTATGTGGACGGTGACTATAATGACCCGGCCACGTTTCAAGCGATCCGAAAAGAACTTAATGGGGCGCAGCGGCCGGCTCATTACCTGGCAATCCCGCCTCTGTTGTTCGCAACGGTTATCGAGCAGTTGGCGAAATCCGGCTCCGCCCAGGGTGCTCGCGTCATTGTCGAGAAGCCCTTCGGCCATGATCTTGCCTCAGCGCAGGAGCTTAATCGGATCCTTCACGCTACCTTCCCGGAGTCCGAAATCTTTCGCATCGACCACTACCTCGGCAAGAGGCCTGTGAATAACGTTGTAGTTTTCCGGTTCGCCAACTCGTTTGTAGAGCCCTTCTGGAATCGAAATTACGTCGAAAGCGTGCAGATCACCATGGCGGAAGACTTCGGTGTTGAAGGACGCGGCGCTTTCTACGACCAAACAGGCGCCATCCGCGACGTCATCCAAAACCACCTCTTCCAGATTCTATGCAATCTTGCTATGGAACCCCCGGTGCGCATAGATAGTGAAACGATTCGTGACGAGAAAGTGAAGGTACTGAAAGCGATTCGACCATTAGAGGCAAACAATCTCGTCCGAGGGCGGTTTCGCGATTATCGCCTGGAAAAGGGAGTAGCTCCCGATTCAAAGATGGAGACCTTTGCCGCTCTGCGACTCGAAGTCGATTCATGGCGTTGGAAAGGGGTGCCATTTTATATCCGCGCAGGAAAGAATTTGCCGGTGACCTGCACGGAGGTTATCGGCAGGCTTCGGAAGCCTCCGATAGTGGTCAGGGACAGCGTTTTGACACAGAACTATCTGCGATTCCGAATCAGTCCAGAAATGACAATAGCCATCGGCACGACCGTTATGGCCGATGGCGAGACTCTGAAAGGTGAAACGGTGGAGATGGTGGCCAGCCGGCATCCCCGTCCAGAAGAGATGGAAGCGTACGAGCGCGTGCTGGGCGACGCGATGGCGGGAGACTCCACACTATTTGCCCGACAGGATTATGTGGAAGAGGCGTGGCGAATCGTAGATCAGGCGCTGAAAGCCGACACCCCCCTCTACGAATATGAAAAAGGTGCGTGGGGTCCGAGTGAAGTCAACGAAAGAGTCTCGCCCGCCGGAGGCTGGCAAAATCCGAACGCCACGGACGTAGAAGACTACCGCGTTGCCGTCCCAGCCGGTTGACGGGAGACGCGTCTTGCCCGCCGAACACAAGCAAGGAGGATAGCATGCGCTTGGGAATTGCCACGGATCATGGAGGGTTTGGTTTGAAGGAAGATTTGCTCGCTCGTCTCCGAGCGGCAGGACATGACGTAGTTGATTTCGGCGCAACCACACTAAAGTCGGACGATGATTATCCCGACTTCGTCATACCGCTGGCCTTGGCAGTGGCCGCAGGGACAGTCGAGCGCGGTGTGGCGGTCTGCGGCAGCGGGGTCGGGGCATCGGTGTGTGCTAACAAAATCCTGGGAGTCCGCGCCGGGCTGGTGAATGACCACTTCTCCGCACGTCAGGGCGTTGAGGACGACCACATGAACATCATCTGCATGGGCGGCCGCACGATCGGACCTTTTGCGGCCTGGGACATCCTCGAGGCGTTCCTGGCCGCCAAATTTAGTCAGGAACCTCGCCACCTGCGCCGCCTGGCAAAAGTTGCTGCACTGGAGGCGGAAGCGATCGTAGAGCATGGAGCTGGAGGACAGCAAGAGTCATAGAGCCGCACCGGCCGCGGTCGTGGCGCCACGGAATGGAAGGTCTCCGCTCACCCTCAGCAGTAGCGATCGAAGAACTCCAGCGGAAATTTGGTTTCGAACCGGACAAGGTGGTGGCGGTAGCAAAGTGCTTTTTGGGTAGGGAGTGATCCGTGGATTCTGTTCTTGAGCGAGCGGTTACCGAGATTTCTGCTGCGGCAGAGGGGGCTGAGAGCATTGGCCAAAGCTCCCCTCTTGGGGCCACCGTGCTTCCAGGCGGGGTCAATTTCAGCGTTTTCTCGCGGAACGCTACTGCCGTGGAGTTGCTGCTTTTTAACCGGGAAGATGATTTCCAACCGGAGCGCATGATCACGCTCGATCCCGCGACCAACCGAACCTACCATTATTGGCATGTGTTCGTGCCGAAAGTGCGACCGGGGCAGCTTTACGGGTATCGAGTCGACGGCCCATTTGACCCGGAGAGCGGCTTGCGGTTTGATTCATCCAAGGTTCTCCTCGACCCGTATGGCCGCGGCGTCGTTGTTCCCAGAAATTACAGCCGCGATGCTGCCCGCCTCAAAGGCGACAACGCCGCCACGGCGATGAAAAGTGTGGTGGTAGATCCACTCGCATACGATTGGGAAGGCGACAAGTTGCTGCACCGTCCGGCCTCCCGAACCATCATCTACGAGATGCACGTTGCAGGTTTTACGCGGGACCCCAGTTCGGGGATTTCAGAAAAAACACGCGGGACGTATGCCGGCTTGATCGAAAAAATTCCATATCTCCAGAAACTCGGCGTCACTGCCGTTGAGCTCCTGCCGGTATTCCAGTTCGACGTCCAGGATGCCCCGCCCGGAAAGCCCAACTACTGGGGATATGCGCCGGTTTCGTTTTTTGCGCCACATCAGGGCTACAGCTCAAGACGCGATCCTCTGGCACCGGTAAATGAGTTTCGCGACATGGTGAAGGCGCTGCACCGGGCCGGCATCGAAGTCATTCTTGATGTTGTCTTCAATCACACCGCCGAAGGCGACCATCGTGGCCCGACTCAGAGCTTTCGCGGGCTGGAAAACAGTATCTACTACATTCTTGAATCGGACCGTTCGCGTTACGCGAATTATAGCGGTACAGGGAATACGCTTAACGCTAATCATCCTGTCGTCCGTCGCATGATCGTGGACAGCCTGCGCTATTGGGTTGAGGCGATGCATGTGGACGGCTTCCGGTTCGATCTGGCGTCAATTCTCGATCGCGACGAGTCGGGTAATTTGATGCCGAGCCCGCCAGTGCTGTGGGATATCGATTCGGACCCGGTGCTCGCGGGCACGAAACTTATCGCCGAGGCCTGGGATGCCGCCGGTCTTTACCAGGTAGGAAGTTTCATTGGGGACAGCTGGAGGGAATGGAATGGCAGGTTCCGGGACGATATTCGCAGCTTTTTCCGTGGCGATGAACGTTCGGTAGGAAATCTCGCTGACCGGTTGCTTGGGAGCCCCCAGATTTATGGGCACAAGAAACGCGAGGCGGAGGCGAGCGTAAATTTCGTGACGTGTCACGACGGATTCACACTCAATGACCTCGTCTCCTACAACCAAAAGCACAACGAGTCGAACGGCGAAGGCGACCGCGATGGCGCAAATGACAACCGAAGCTGGAATTGCGGTGTCGAGGGTCCGACCGATGATCCCGCGATAGAGAAGCTGCGAAACCGGCAGGTGAAGAATTTTCTCACCGTGGCGCTGCTCTCGCTGGGTCTGCCAATGATTTCGATGGGCGACGAAGTGCGGCGCACCCAGCAGGGGAACAACAATGCATATTGCCAGGACGACGAGATTAATTGGTTTGACTGGACTCTGGTTGCGAAGCACTCCGATGTGCATCGGTTCGTAACAATGATCAATTCACGTCGGCTCTTCCGAGATCTTGAGCCGGCGCGTCAATGGCTCAGTCTCAACGAAATCCTCCTGCAGGCGAATAAAGCCTGGCACGGCGTAAAACTAGGGCAACCCGACTGGGCCGATTCTTCGCACAGCCTGGCAATCTGCGCGCAGACTCCCAACAAGGAACTGTTGTTTCACGTAATTCTGAATGCCTATTGGGAAGCTCTCGAGTTCGAGTTGCCCCATGTAGGCCGCGATGACGCGGACTCCTGGCGTCGCTGGATCGACACGACCCTCGACTCGCCGCACGATATCGTTGAATGGGACACAGCACCAACGATTCCCGGCCGCATCTATCGGGCCGGGCCCCGATCTGTTGTCGTGCTTTTTGCCGGCGTGGGAGATGGGACAAGTCCAAGCAAGCAACCAGGCTCAACGCCGCCGGATGCGATTAAACACGGGGTTGAGTAGCACAGGCTTCAGCCTGTGTGCTTTTCTGCTTGTGCAAAGACCAAGACGAAAACCAGACTGAAGTCTGTGCTACTGCCGCGCGGTAGGTGAGAGGACTCACCAAGAGTTAGCTGGAAGTCAGGATGATCCGTTTTAGACACGCACAGGGGCAGCAGCCTGTGTTTTCCGAATGATCGGCGCGACGCGCGTGCCGAGGATTTCGATCGCTCGCAACATCTTCTGATGCGGGAGCGTTGAGACACCCATTTGGAACGTGATGCGAGAGATGCCGCCGAGGACTTCATTCACGTACAGTATTTTTTCCGCAACAGTCTCGGCGTCGCCGATCAGGAGCGCACCCGTGGGTCCGCGTACTGCGTCGAATTGCGCCCGGGTGGTTGGCGGCCAGCCGCGTTCCTTGCCGATCTCGGTGAAGGTGTGTGCGTATCCCGGATAGAAGTCGTCCGCGGCTTGCTTGGTCGTGTCTCCCAGAAAGCCGATGGAGTGAAGACCCACGATGAGTTTTTCAGGCGAGTGACCGGCACGGCGGCCGGCCTCACGGTAGAGATCGATAAGCGGGCGGAAACGTTTTGGTTCGCCACCGATGATAGCGACCATGAGAGGAAGTCCGAGCATACCGGCGCGGGCGAAGGACGCGGGAGTGCCGCCAACGCCGATCCAAATGGGCAGCGGATTTTGCAGCGGACGAGGGTAGACCGCCTGTCCGGTAAGTGGCGCGCGGTGCTTGCCGGACCAGCGGACATGCGTATTCTCGCGGATGGCCAGCAGAAGATCGAGTTTTTCCGCGAAAAGCGAATCGTAGTCTTCGAGACGAAGTCCGAACAGCGGGTAGGACTCGACAAACGAGCCGCGACCCGCAACGATCTCAGCACGGCCATTCGAGATGAGGTCCAGAGTGGCGAATTCCTGAAAGACGCGTACCGGGTCAGCGGCGCTTAGAACGGTGACCGCGCTGGTGAGTCGGATGTTTTTCGTCTGCGCGGCCGCGGCGGCCAGAATCACGACGGGGGCGGAATCAAGGAACTCGGCCCGATGATGTTCACCGATGCCAAATACATCGAGGCCAACATTGTCGGCGAGCTTAATCTCCTGCAGCAGATGTTGCATGCGATCCACGGGGCTGAGGGTGAGACCTGTGGCTGGGTCAGAGATGGCCGCTGCGAAGCTGTCGACGCCGATCTGCATTTTTGCGACTCCTGTTATGCCATCCACGATTGGATGAACAGTTTTGCACTTTGGTCGCAAGCTGAGAGAGATACATTTGGGATCGCAACCTTGGTGACGAAGGCAGAAATTGACTCACATGAGGAGCGAATTGTGGGCACGACGAGCAAAAGACCGCTCTGGGACGCCTGGGAGAAACGACTGCAGTGATCATTCAAGACTTTTCATCAGTCCATGCTGTAAAAACCCAGGAAAA
>JAOAPW010000500.1 GCA_025463105.1 Candidatus Acidiferrum typicum
GGAGCTTGGCACGATCTTCAAAGCAAATGACGGCGTTCCCTTCACGGCAACGTGGGGAACGGATGGCGATCCACAGGGCCTCGGTAGTGGCGATCCGTGGGCCTTCCCAAACCGCCTTACCGGCCCGGGTTGTGCGACGCTCACCAACCCTGGAAATCCTAATAACTTTATCAAGACCCAGTGTTTTACAGTGCCAACGGCTCCAGACGTGGCCTTTTTTAATGCGCCAGCACCGCTTGGCTGCGATCCGGCTTTCGGCAGCGCCACCAAGGGAGATCCGAATTATCTGTGGTGCTTTAACTTGCGAGGTAATGCGGGACGCAATACTCTGATCGGACCCGGCCTTACCAATGTCGACTTTTCGATCTTTAAAAACAATCGCGTTCGAAGAATCTCCGAGAACTTCAACGTGCAGTTCCGAGCGGAGTTTTTCAACGTGTTGAACCACGCAAACTTTGCTGTGCCCGTCACTCCGGACAACACCGACATTTTCGATTCAACGGGGGCGCCAACAGGCGTGGCCGGTCAATTGACGTCGACCGCAACCACAGCGCGAGAAATACAATTCGCTATAAAGCTGTTTTGGTAGTCGGTGGTCTGGCGCTGCATCGGATAAAAATTTAATACGAGAGGCCAACTTGAACAGATCGCGGGCAATGATTCTGGTTACGATGCTTTTTACTTTGACGGCTGGCGCATGGGCTCAGGGGAAGGCGCTGCAACTTTCACAAACCATCCCGTTGCCTGATCTTCACGACGGTGATTTTGACCACTTCACTGTGGATCTTCACGGTAACCGCCTTTTTGTGGCCGCGGAGGAAAACTCGAAGGTTTTGGTTTTTGATTTGCGAACCAACAAACTGCTCCATACAATCACGGACCTCAAGGCCCCTCACGCCATGCTTTTTCGTGAAGACCTGAAAAGGCTTTTCGTCGTGGATGGAGACCTGCCAGCTTGCAAGATTTACAATAGCGAGACCTATCAGCCGATCGCGACGATAAAATTGCTGAATGACGCAGACTCCATGAACTACGATCCAGTCACAAAATTTCTCTACATCGTAAACGGCGGCAGAGAAGCGCATGTGCCTTATGAATTGATCAGTATCATCGACACGACAACTGACAAATTACTGTCCGAGATAAAAATTGATTCCGACCATCTCGAAGCGCTGGCGATTGAAAAATCAAGCTCTCGGATGTATGTCAGCATTACAGGCCATGATGCGATTGGCCTGATTGACCGCCAAACGTCTGCTCTGAAAGATACCTGGTCGATTGGCGAGCAAGGAAGTCAGAACACGCCTCTGGCTCTCGATGAGCCCGACCACCGCTTATTCACCGTAACTCGCAAGCCGGGTAAATTCCTGGCGCTTGATACAAACACGGGGAAAATTGTTTTCAGTTTTCCAACCGTTAACCACGCGGACGATCTGACCTACGATGAGCGGATGAAAAGAATTTATATTGCCGGAGACGGCGCCCTCGACGTTTTCAAACAAACCGACCCGGACCATTATGAATTGATGGAAAGAATCCCAACAAGTTTTCGGGCCCAAACCGCGTTTCTGGTCCGCGAATTGGATACGTACTACGTTGCGGTTCCGCATCACGAAAAACAATCCGCGGAAATACGTCTCTACAAGATTGTGCGCTAACGCAATCGAGCAAACTTGAGAGGCTCGATTTTGTAGCGTCGGCGTCTCGCTTGTCCTGACACAGGAAGGACCGGCTCTTTGTGGTGCTTGTAGAATCGCCGGCGAGACGCCGGCGGCACGAAAGGCATAAAAACTCTGGCTAGTGTACGAGCTTGTCGAGCCAGCTTACGAAGAATTTGGCAATGTCGTCGCTATTCTTGTCGAGCATCATCTCGTGCTCGTTGCCGGTCAGGCCCACATCTTCCATCTTCACGTATTCCGTCTTCACGCCCGCCTGATTCAGCCACTTTGCAATGCAGGAATCAAAGATGCGGTGATAGCTCGCTTCCGCTGAAACGTCCAGAACGGGAATGTCCTTGAGATTAGTTAATTTGTGGGCGGGCTCTTTTTGCAAATAGCAAGGAACGACCTCCGGCCCTTCTGATTTTTCCTCGAGCACGGGCTGCAACTCGGAAGGATCATTTACCGGCGGATCGTAATGCAGCGGGAGAGACGTCAATCCCCAACTCAAATTTGCATTCTGGTTATACGCGATCTTCGCGATGTCGACACCTTTGATCGGCGGGCCGGCCGGTTCGGCAGTGATAATCGCCTTAACCAGTTTCGGCCGCGCATCAGCGATCTGCCAGCCAAATTCCCCTCCCTGCGAATGTGTGAGCAGGATGACGGGCGTGCCGATCATATCCAGCAGCGCGATGTGCGCATCGAGATTCAGTTGAGCCTGCTTCCCGCCGGCGAGAAATTGCACTTGCGTCTTCGCGAATGCGTCGAAGATCGAGTCGCCCCTCTTTCCTTTGTTCGGCCCATCGCCCGGCCATTGCGTAAATTTCTTGGCCTGCGGCCAATTCCCTTGCGCGCCTATATCCGTAAAAACCTGCTCGAGGTTTTGGGCCGTGCGAATCGTCAGATTGCCGTCAACGTCCGGAACGTAGGCCGAGCGCCCGCGTGCCGGATAATCCACCATATACACGGTATAGCCCTGTTTAAGAAAAAAATATGTCCAGCCTGCGCGCCCGTCGGGCGTCTGCAACCAGTCCGTGCCGGTCTGGCCTGCGCCGTGGAAAATCACGATCGGATATGGATGTCGGATTTTTTTCGGGACCATCACTTCGACATATTCGGCGCCATCCATCACTTCTTTTCCGGGGGGGCCGACATATTTCCCGCCCGCGTAGAAAAATCCAGTCCGGGCAACATCGTCGGTGGAAAATGTGGGAATGGACTGAGGGGGAGCACCTGCTGGACCTTTCTGGGCTAGCAACACAGATGATCCCCAAAAAAGAATAGCAACCAGCACGGCGCATTGAACTGTCGATGCTTTCAATTTCATGAAGTCATCCCCCCACGTCGTTTCGTTGCGGAATATTGATTTTCCAAATCGAGCCGAGCGAGTATACAGCACAAGTCCTC
>JAOAPW010000015.1 GCA_025463105.1 Candidatus Acidiferrum typicum
AATCACCGCAAAAGTGTTGCTCGTCAATCCCCAGGAAGATTTCTGGAATCCGGCTGAACTCGGCATCGCGGAACAGGAAATCAAGAAAGTGAAAAACGGGAAATTTGTTCTGCTGCCGTTTTCCGACGAATCGCGCGGCCACTACACTTTTTTCCAGGCGGCCGTCTGGCAGAAGCACCTCGCCGAATTCCTGGAAGGCTTGAAGCACTGAGAAGCGGAATGCGGGCAGCGGTCCGCACGCAGCAAGCGTGAAATTGTTCCGGAGCCGGGCCTGGACCCACGATTTAACCTCCTTGCAACCAAAATATAATCAATTCTTAACAATTGACATTTGGCTACCGACCGTGATACGAACGCCCTAACTAAATCGGGTGGTCTCAGTTTTCACTATTGGATTCCAGCTGTTGTGGCAATTCGGTATATCGGAGGCACCACGTGAGTGTTTCCAGATTTGCCGCCCTGCGACGCGCCTTGGTGCTGCCGCTTGGCATGAATCGTGTCACATTTATTCTCGTTCATAGGTCTGCTCATTTTATTATTTCATCTAGTTTCAAATCCGTGGAATCTACCCAATTCAACTGGCCTTATCGCTCGTCAATCTTGTCGGGATGTGGGTGTGTTGAATGTCAAAGATTCCGAAGTGCTAACGGGAGGAACTGCGATGAAATGGAACGCGACCAAGATCCTCGTATTGATCTGGGCTCTAGGACTTCTTTTCTCGGCAACTCCACTGCGCGCACAGGTGACCGGCGCGACATTGTCCGGCACCATCACTGACTCACAGGGCGGTGCAGTTGTCGGCGCAAAAGTCTCCGCCAAGAATGGCGCCACCGGCGTAACGACTGAATCCACCACCAATGCTTCCGGTGCATATAGCATCGTGAACCTCATTCCTGCCGATTATGAGGTATCAGTGGCCTCATCGGGATTCCGTACCACGATAAGCAAAGTGACACTTACGGTCGGCGCAAAACAGGAGTTGAGCGTCGCTCTGACTGTCGGCGATGTTTCACAGACAGTTGAAGTAACCGGCGCGGCGCCAATCGTTGAGACGACGAACGCCACCCTCAGCGGGAACGTCGAGAGCGCGCAGATCGTGGAACTGCCCTTGAACGGCCGCGACTGGGTTCAGTTGGCTTCGCTTCAACCGGGAGTAGCCGAAGTACGGCCGCACGAAGCGGTCGACGCACCTGGCGGCTCGACGCGCGGGCTCGGAATACAGATGACCGTGAACGGCGCTCGGCCCCAGCAGAACGTGTACAGACTCAACGGCGTGATCGTCAACGATTACTCGAACGCAGGCCCGGGAAATGTACTCGGCGCAAACGCGGGCGTGGACGCGATCCAGGAGTTTTCGGTGTTGACCAGCAATTACTCGGCTGAGTACGGGTATACCTCGGGCGGCGTGATCAACGCGATCACAAAGTCCGGCACCAACTCATTCCATGGAAGCGTTTATGAGTTCGTCCGTAATAGCGCGTTCGACGCGGCAGATTTCTTTGAGAATGCCAATGGTGAAAAGAAAGGCGGATTCACCCGTAACCAGTTCGGAGCATCGGCAGGATGGAAAATCCTGAAGGACAAAGCTTTCCTCTTTGGCGATTACGAAGGGCTTCGTCAAGTGAAGGCCGTACCCCAATCCGGCGCGACCCTAACGTCCCTCGCAAGGCTGGGGGTCGTCAATGACAATAACGGCGTTCCTTTCGCGCCGCTTCCAGCGGGTCCGTGCACCGTTGTCGTTAACGTTAAAGGAAAGCTAACGAACACTGGCGTTCCCATGGCCAACGCAACACGACTTGACCCCAATGCGGCCGTTTGCGTTGATAATACGATATTTAAACTTATAAACCCTGCGGGATCACCTGCCGGGGGTCTCATGCCGTTGCCCAATGGCCCGGTGAACATCAATGCGGGCGGCAACACCGGCTCCATCTTCACTGACGGCGGACAAAGGGCGAGCGACAACTACGGCACAGTCCGCGGCGACTTCAAGCTTTCGGACAAGGATAGTCTGGCTGCCAGTTGGTATCGAGATACGTCAACGTGGATAAGACCCAACGTATTCAATGACACGCTTACGGGGTTCGAAGTTCCGCACTCTGCCTATTCCCTTGAGGAAAGCCACATCTTCAGCTCCGCCATGGTCAACACCATTCGATTGGGGTTGAACGAATCGTTCCTGTATAGCCCGTCGTTTTCGGACTCTAACCCCTTATCACACGATACTACTCTGGGGATCATGGCTGGGTGCGTCGCGCCAGGATTCAGCATCGGTGGTAACGGGAATTCTGGGAATAGTGTGCCGATCAACGGCGGCTCGGGTTTTACCGGTGCTCCGAGTTTCAGCGCCCGTACCAAGAAGATTGAGGTATTCGACGATCTCGCTCGCACGTTCGGAAACCATAGTCTGAAGCTCGGTTTTATGTACGTCGGCGATCACCAGAACTGGATTCAGGGGCCCGCCGGATGCGGCGGTAGCGCATCCTTCAGCGACATAACTGACTTTCTTCAGAACATAGTTCATACGGTGCGAATGCCGGTCATTGAACCCTTCGTTCCTCCAGCTACCGTACATCATTACCGATCCAAGATTATCGCTGGCTATGTCCAGGACGATTGGAAGCTGCGTTCCAACCTGTCAGTGAACCTGGGCTTGCGCTACGAAATGTCAACAATTCCGACCGAAGTGGACGGCAAAATTAATTACTTGGAAAATATTTGGCAAAATCCAGGTCCTTGTGTAGCCAATAGCCAAGGTATTGGCCAATGCGCCGGTTTTTTCCACCAGACCTTCCAACACAACCCCACCCTCAAAAACTTTGAGCCGCGAATCGGTTTTGCCTGGGATCCATTCCATGATGGCAAGACCTCCGTGCGCGGGGGGATTGGGATGTTTGATGTCCTGCCCCTTTCGTACATGTTTGCGCTCAATTCTTTGCAAACCGCCCCGAACGGAGCCGAAATCGATCTGAAGTTTTCAACCGGGGCCGTCACCAATGGAGTCGTAACAAAGCAGCCCACTGGCCAAGGACACTACCCCACAGGGTTTGTTGCCGATACAAATGGCCCGAACGCGTCGATAGGTGGCGCCGCAGCAAGGTGGTCGTATGTCGAACCGAACCCGAAGCGCAACGACGTCGTGCAATATAACCTTAACATCCAGAGGCAGGTGACAACGACCATGTCGGTAACCCTCGCCTATGCAGGATCGAGGGCATGGCACAATCCGTTCCAGACCGACGACCTCAATACGGTGTTCCCGTATAAGACCTCCGCTGGCTGGCTGTTTCCCAACCCAGTTAACGGCGGATGTCTCCCTGGGCCACCGGATTGTAGCCAAACTGACGTTGCCTTGGGGCTTCCATCTACCTTTAGCGACAACCCTACCGGCATCATACCTGGGCTGCTGATTAACTCGCACGTCGCCCAGATTCAGTCGACCATTTTCCAAGCTCAGTCCTGGTACAACTCTATGCAGCTGAGGGTTGACAAGCGAATGAGCCATGGATTCCAGGTGGGCGGTTCTTTTACCTGGGGTAAATCGTTTGACACCACTTCCAGTAGCTTCGCTGGCGACAATTACTCAAACAACCCAAGTGCTATCGTTCCGTGGTGGGACCAGGGTGCGATCAAAGGGCTATCGGACTTCAATGTCACCAAAAACCTAGTCATTAACGCGCTATGGCAGATTCCGACACCGGCTTCGTGGTCGGGAGCCGTCGGATGGATAGCCAAGGGCTGGGGAGTGGGGGGGGTCTTCGAGGCGAGCGACGGCACTCCTCTTTGGCCGTTGAGCGGATTCGATGCAGACACGCTGGGAATGCTCAATGGCGGCCCCTATGATATTCCAGACTACGTCCCTGGCTGCCAATTGACCAATCCATCGTCAGGGCGACATGGAGCTCTCCAATATATCAACCCGGCATGCTTTACCATTCCCGTCGCACCCAACGCAGCCTACTACAACGCGCCAGCACCGCTGGGCTGCGATCAAGCGGCGACAGCGGCCTATTTGGCAGTCAACCCAGCGGGCTCTCCTCTCTCGTGCTTCAATCTAATGGGCCACCTAGGGCGGAACACGGTCATCGGCCCAGGGTTGATCAACACTGATATGTCCTTGACTAAGGACACCCGCATCAGGAAACTCGGGGAAAATTTCAACGTCCAATTCCGCGCGGAGTTCTTCAACATAATGAATCGCACGAACTTCGCGCCTCCGACTGCCTCCAATCCACAGAGTCTCTCGTCGCTTGACTCGAATGGTCTTACGTCCTCGGGATTCGGCGTGCTCAGTAGGACGCAGGTACCAATGCGGGAAATCCAGTTTGCGTTGAAGCTGGCTTGGTAGCAGCGAGGTAAACTGCAACTTCAGCGGGAAGGGGACCCAGGTAGGCTTCGCGGAGAGGAAAAACGGCAAACGTGGCTGCCGTATGGCGCGCCGGAGGTATTGTTCAGGTCCGACGCGCACAGCGGCAGCCAACTTCCGCGATGACTGCCGGTTCCCCTTCTCCAAACAAGTACGACGCCGATCGTTCTGATTAAGGGGATTCCGAGGATTATTGACGGCAGTCCCCCCTCTATGACTTGAACTTTTCTTGGAGGCTTTATGAAGCGCTGTTTACTGTTTGGCTTAATTGTTGCGCTTGTCGCGCTACCAACCCTTCCTCTCTTCGCTCAAAGCGTGCCGGAAATCGCTTACGACTCCGCGCCCAATCTGCTGAAGCTTCCGGCCGACATATTCCTCGGGGAAGCTGCGGGAGTCGCGCAGAATTCCAAGGGACACATGTTTGTCTTCACGCGGAGCGGTGAGACGCAGTTGTTTGAATTCGATCAGGAAGGGAATTTTGTTCGCGAGATCAGCCCGCGTAATTATGCGTTCGCGTTTGCCCACACTGTTCGCGTCGATCCGCAGGATAACGTCTGGGCGGTGGACGAAGGCACGAACATGATCGTCAAGTTCAATCCAGCGGGCAAAGTGTTGATGACCATGGGCCGCAGGCCGGAATCCGCCGAGGGAGATGTTCCTGGCGGCTTTAATTTCCATCCAGTGCTGCCCGGAGACACGCCGCGGCCTGCGGGGCAATATGCCTTCAGCCGTGAGACGGACGTCGCCTGGGACGCCGCCGGGGATATTTTCGTATCCGATGGCTACGGCAACGCCAGAGTCGTGAAGTATGACAAGGATGGACGATTCGTCAAGGCCATCGGTAGCAGTGTGAAGGGCAAGGAGCCCGGACAATTCAGCACTCCGCACACAATTGCGACGGATGCCAAGGGCAACGTCTATGTGGGCGACAGAGGAAACAGCCGTATCCAAGTTTTTGACAACGATCTCACACTTCGCGCGGTTTGGACGGGCGTGGGCGCTCCGTGGGCAATCTGTGTTACTCCGGGGCCGAAGCAATATCTTTACAGCTCGGACGCGGTCGGCCCGATTTACAAACTCGATCTCGAAGGGCACGTCCTGGGAAAATTCGGCACCGCCGGAAAGCAGATGAAACAATTCGGCTGGATCCACGAAATGAATTGCACCAGCGAAAACGAGTTGCTCGTTGGCGAACTGCTGAATTGGCGCGTGCAAAAACTGACCATCCATCCGCAGAAGTAACGCCGGTCACGGGTAAGGAATCAGCGGGGCGACTGTCTGCAACTCTGCAGCGTTTTTTTCCCCGTTCACAAGTCTGATGTTCCAGGAGGCTTTTATGCGACGCGGTTCACAATTGATTTTGGCGGCTGTGATGGCGCTTTTCGCCAGCCCTGTGTTTGCGCAGATTTCGGTTCCGGAAATCCCATTTGATTCCACGCCAAATCTTTTGAAGATGCCGGACAACATCGTCCTCGGCGAGGCGGTTGGCGTGGCGACGAATTCCAAGGGACACATTTACGTTTACACGCGGGATGGCGCGCTGTCGTACACGGTCGGAACTTCGCGTCAATTTGCGCGTGGCGCGGCCGCGCGGTTGTATGAGTTCGACCAGAACGGAAATTTTGTGCACGAGCACGCCAAGGGCACCTACGCGCAGGCGTTCGCTCATACCGTGCGCGTCGATTCCGAGGATAATTTCTGGATGGTGGATGAAGGCTCGAACATGATCGTCAAGTTCAGTCCCGAGGGCAAAGTTCTGATGACTCTCGGCCGGAAACCGGAAGACTTCGCGGGAATTCCGGGTCCTGTCGGGGAAGACGAGTCGTCTGGGGGAAAAACAGGCGGTGCGATATTGCAACAACTCTTCCTTTCGGCTCGGCCAGGGGGAGCGGCGGCCGCTCCGGCAGCAGGTGGAGGAGGCGGCGAGGGATTCGGTGCAGGACCGTTCGTCACTTTCAACCGCGAAACCGATGTGGCCTGGGATCCCGCCGGAAACATTTTCGTCTCCGATGGATACAACAATAAGCGCGTTGTAAAATTCGACAAGTTCGGCAATTTTGTGAAGGCCTTTGGATCCAGAGGCCATGGCCCCGGTCAATTCGAGGACGTGCACACGATCCAGGTGGACCATCAGGGCAATGTGTACGTTGGCGATCGTGCGAACAAACGGCTCCAGGTTTTCGATAATGATGGAAACTTCAAAACCATGTTCATCAACGTCGGCTCTCCCTGGGCCGTCTGCATCACGCCGGGGCAGCACCAGTACCTGTACAGCTCCAATTCAACCGGCACCACCGATATGAGTGACAACGGCGAGATTTACAAAATGGAGCTGGACGGCAAAATTCTCGGGAAATTCGGACACGGCGGAAAACAATTGAAGGAATTCATGGCCGTGCACGAAATCGACTGCCGCAACGAAAATGAAATTTATGTAGGTGAGATTTCAAACTGGCGCGTTCAAAAGCTCACCCTGCATCCTTCAAAGGAGGGTCTCAAGTAGACGCGAAATCTACATTAAGCGCAATCCGGCCTCCGGATACGCTTGACGTATCCCAACTGGGCGGGAAGAATCTCTTGGGGACGGACGAAATAGAGAGGCCGCCCCACAGGGACGAGGTAATTGCCCGGCACACCGAACAATTCCAAAAGTAAGCGGCCGTTGTGCCTGGTAACCGGCGCCAACGCCGGAATCGGATTCGAGATCGCGCGTGGGCTTGCGCGTGCCGGCTTTCGCGTTGCTCTCGCTTGCCGCGACCGGGCCAAAGGGGAGGCTGCGCGAAAAACAATTTCCTCGGAGACTCACAATCCCGATATTGAATTGCTCGTCGTAGACCTGGCGAGCCAGAGTTCGATCCGCGCCGCTGCCCAGGAATTTTCTCAGACTCACGACGCGCTGGACACCCTCGTGAATAACGCCGGCACATCTTCTGCCAAGCGGCAGGAAAGTCCTGACGGCGTGGAACTCACCTTCGCAACGAACGTGCTGGGATATCATCTGCTCACCGGACAGCTTCTCGAACTGCTGCAACGCGCTCCGTCCGCACGCGTGATCAACACGGCGTCCATGATGGCGTACGGGTTGGAACTCGACGATGTGAATTTCAAGCGGCGGCGCTACGACGCCTCGACGGCCTATGCTCAGAGCAAGCAGGCGGACCGAATGCTCACCTGGGCGCTGGCGCGTCGACTGGCCGGCACATCGATAACGGCTAACGCTTTCCATCCCGGTGCCGTGAACACCGCGCTACTTCGCGCTCTGGCTCCCGGATTTTCCGGGATCACTCCTGCTGAGGGAGCGGATACTGCGATTTGGCTGGCAACAAGTCCTGAAGTGAAGGGCGTAAGCGGGCGATTGTGGGTGAGACGCCGCGAAACATCCTGCGAATTTCGCGGCCACGATAATGAGGAAGCACTTTGGTCACTGTGCGATCAAATGATTGCGGCCTAGGAATTGTTTTTGTAGCGTGGGTCACTTCCCGGAATTGGAGCTGGAACTGTTGTAACCCGCGTCGTGAAAACCCGGCGATTTTCTGGCGATGTATCGGAAAAGCCCTCGTCCCGATCAGATCGGGACGAGTTACAATTACTCAAACTGCTTTCGGAAATTTGCGAACTGCTCTTTCAAATCCGCGATTTGTTTTTGGAGGGATGCGACATCGCTTTCCAGCCGGGCGATTTGCTGGCCCATCGACGATCCACTGATGATGATCGGCTCCGCCTCCGGGTCGCGTTGCCATGATTCCAGTTCCCCGCAGAGCAAGTGTGCGTAGCGGGCTTCCTTCATGCCGGGCTGGCGGGGAAGCAGTTTGACGATGGGCGGCTCGCGCTTTATCAGGCGCTGCAGAGTGGACTGCACGATGCCCAGGTCGTCAAAGCTGTGCATGCGTTCCGCGCGTCCGCGAAGCTCGCCGGGCGTTTGCGGTCCTCGCAATAATAATTCGCACAGGATGGCGATCTCGTGGCGCGTGAAATTAAATGCTTCCTGCAGCCGGTGCTCGTATTTTTTCACGCGGCTTTCCATATTGTCGGCCGGCCCCGCCAATTCTTTTTGATTGAGCGTGCGCAACGCTTCGCTGACCGCGTCCTCATCTAGGTTCATATATGGATCGCGATTGGATTTTTGATTGCACGCATTCACAAGCGCGTTTAACGAAAGGGGATAGTAGGCCGGAGTCGTGAGTTCTTTTTCTATGAGCGAGCCCAGCACTCTCGCTTCAGTCTCGCTAAGTATTATGTTCATCGCGCAAAATCATACAGGAACCGACAGAAGTTGCCCAAGAGTATGGCGGCGCTTCGGTGCCCGGGTGGACAAGGGCGCGCCGTCGCGCTAACGTATCAAACTTCGTATATGCCACAACAAATTGTCAAGCGCCGCTCGCGCGGCTTCATTTGTGTAAATGCACACCCGGAAGGTTGCCGCCGCAACGTCGAACGATGGGTTGCGGGAGTGCGCGGAGAAGTTCCCGCGGGTCAAGCGGGGCCAAAAAATGTTTTGGTTATCGGGGCGTCCACCGGGTACGGTCTCGCGTCGCGAATCGCCGCGGCGTGGGGCTACGGCGCAAAAACCCTGGGCGTTTTTTTCGAGCGGCCACCGGAAGGAGACAAAACGGCGACCGCGGGCCACTACAACACCGTCGCGTTTCACTCGCTCGCGCGAAACGACGGCCTGTTTGCCGCAGGCATCAACGGCGACGCGTTCTCGGATGCAGTGAAACGCCAAGCCGTGGAAATTATCCGAGAGCAGATGGCTCCGGTGGATCTGGTGATCTATTCGTTAGCCTCGCCGAAGCGTACTGACCCGCGAACAGGGCAGGTCTATAATTCGGCGCTCAAACCGATAGGACAGGCGTTCACCAATCAAACGATCGAACTCGATTCCGGGAAAATAGTGAGCGTCACGCTGCAGCCGGCGAATGAAAATGAAATTGCGGACACCGTCGCAGTAATGGGCGGCGACGATTGGCGATTCTGGATGAATATGCTGCTGGAAGAAAAATTGCTCGCCGAAGGCGCGCGCACGGTCGCGTATTCCTATATCGGCCCTGAAATCACCTGGCCGATTTATCGTGACGGCACAATTGGTCAGGCGAAAAAAGATCTTGAACGCGCGGCGAGCGACCTGGACGCGACTCTTGCGAAAAATCTCGGCGGGAATGCCTTGGTCTCTGTAAACAAAGCGGTGGTTACGCAAGCTTCCGCGGCAATTCCCGTAGTGCCCCTGTACCTGAGTTTGCTGCCGGTGGTGATGAGAAGAAAAAACCTGGATGAAGGCCCGCTCGAACAAATGCGGCGTCTCTTCACCGATTTTCTATGCACGGGCAGTCCGCCGAAACTCGACGAAGCGAGACGCATGCGACTGGACGATCGCGAAATGCGCAGCGACGTGCAGGCCGATGTGACCGCATTGTGGCCGCAAGTCACCACGGAAAATCTCCGCTCGGTTACGGATTTCGCAGGATTCCAGCGCGAATTTCGCGGATTATTCGGTTTCGAAGTCGACGGCGTGGATTACGAACAGCCAACGGAGACCGACCTGCACTGGTAACGCCGCTAGGTCTTCGTAGCGCCAGCGTCTCGCCCGCGGGTTTCTGAGTTAGCTTACGAAGTGCAAAAATCGCCGGCGAGACGCTGGCGCTACGTCGCGATTCATCCAAGCGCCTTACCACGATGCTTCAGTTTTCTCCGAGAAATACGCGCTAAATTCGCTTGCGAAGAAATTCAAAAACTACGTAGCCGATCAATCCAGATATGACGGCAATCACGAAATTGGTAACGGTAAAAATATCATAAATGGCAAACACGAGGCTCTTTCCCTGCTCATTGGTATGAGTAAATTCCCCCATCAAAAGATTTGAATAGAACAAAAATACGATAAAACAGACTTCTACCATGGCCCTCCAAACCGGGGCCAATTTTCTGGTCTTAGTGGGACTTGAAGACATGGG
>JAOAPW010000016.1 GCA_025463105.1 Candidatus Acidiferrum typicum
CATGAAGAACCAGATGAGCAAGGCCTATCGCGCAGAATTTGAGAAAATGATTGTCGACCTGAAGATTGATCGAACTCCAGCGTGGTATTCCACCATCGCAGAATGGAAGAGAGCCTGAATTCCTGAAGCATTCCCGAACAGCATTCGCGACGTTCTCGAGTTCCTCCCTTTCGCCGAAGCTGAAAACCAACCGCCAGGTTCTGCGAAAGGATGGAGCACCCGGCTTTATTCCGTAACGGGAAAAGAGAATATTTTTTGGGGAAGCGGGAATAAAAAGGAGAGATGGGTCGATGCTACCGTTCCGCAAAAAACGAGGAAAGGAAGGAACCCCCGGCTCGTTTACAATGGCAGGCCTTATGCACGTTGACTACCAGGTGTCAGAGAAAGATTTTCTACAAGCTCAGGATCTTGCCATGAAGAAATCGCCGCTATGGCTCATGCGCTGGGCGCGTTTGTTGTTTCCCCTGGCGGGAGCGGCGGCGGTGGTCTTCCTTGCTGTTGCCATCGTGCGGGACGGCTTCAAGATAAACATCATATGGGGAGCGCTTATCGCGTTCTGGTTGGTCTCCACGCCGCTCTGGCTGCGCGGCACACAAAAGCGACTCTATGCGAAAGCTCGGCACTTCCATGGCCCGATGTCGCTGGATACCGATGACTATGGCATGAGGGTCACAGGCGATGGCGTTGATTCGCGGATGGCGTGGTCACACTTCGCCAACTTTTACGAGGACGAACATTCCTTTGTGATCTACCAGAGCAGCGCTATATTCCATCCGATTCCCAAACGGATGATGTCGGCAGAGCAGGTTGCGGAACTGAGGGAATGTTTTAAAAAGAATATTGGGAAGGTATGAGTCTTTGTGTCGCTTCGCCTTTGGCTGGGCGACAGCCTCCACCCGTCAAGCCAAAATCGGGCTCGCCGGGGACCCCGGGCCTGCGGCGCAAGGGGGATTTTTTATGTGCGTCTTACGGCACGACTGAAGTCGTGCCCTGACACTTGTCTCGTGCGCCTGAAAGAGCCACAAGGATAGTATGTTAAATCCCACCCTTTCGCAGGAGCTGAACGAACCAAGGGCCAGCTTCTGCGAAAGGATGGTGCACCCGGCAATTTATAACGTCCAGCGGCGACTAATCGCATAAAAATGATGCGAGAGTCGGGCGGAATGCGACATTGGTTAAGAATTTTCTCGTTGCGTGACGGATGGCGTAGAGAGTTCACAACTCCTGCTGGTAACCAGCATCCGCTCTCCGCCGCTCACATCCAGGATCGCCTGTAGCAAGGTGCTTACTCCGGGTAGTCGCAAGGTCATCCCCAGTAATGCCGCACCGAAATTCACGTGCTCCAGAGCGCGGCCCAGTGCAATCATGCCCTCCTCTTCGCCAATCTCTGACTCGTATGTCATTCTTTCCAGATTTCGCCGCGGATGGCCTTCGGCGGCAACAATTTCCAGCCCAATTGGTCTCAGACTTCTCAGGAAGGCTGCCATCTGCGAACATTTAGAGCAATCTTCCGAAAGATAAACCCGGGCAGGCCGACTTACAAATGGCCGCCAACACGGCAACCAGTTTCGCACCTGGTTGTGATACTCGACAAGGAGTTGACCATACCGTTGCCGCAAATCGCGTTCTTCATCCCACATAGCCAAGCCGGCACTGTACACAATCGACAGCAAGCACGCGAGCCCCAGCCACCGATTTCTCATGGCAACGGACATCACGAACAATAGCAACGCCGTTGAGAGTTGCATCGGATTGGCCACATAGGCATAAATTCCGCTGCGCACTAATCGCTGCGGCGGATCAAAAGGAAGGGGTGTACCTTGACCGACAACGGCAAATTCCTGAACCGCGCTGAAACCGGGTAAAGCGGTAAGAAAAAGTGATATCCCCAGTAAATACAGCTTAATGGAGGATGTGCTCTTAAACCACTGTAGTTCTCGCGAGGGGTCGGCGACCGTCAGGATCAAGACGACCAACAGACCGCTGAAGCAAAGTGCCTGCAGAAATGCCCGTCCTTTTACGTTTCTGTAGTCGCGCGTCCAGCGGGCCAACAAAAGGCCGGGAATCATACAGACGAACAAAGCAATGCACTCACCGAGAAACCATTTTTTTCCGACTGTCACAACGGGAGCGCACATCGGCATCAAAATGAGGTCCGCTATCCCGAACACAGTGGCAGCCACCCACAAAGGTGTTGCGCGAAACAGCAAGGCGCCGAACGTCCCCCAAAATACTGCCCACCCTATCCAGAGATCCACGGGCAAGCCGATCAACATACCACCCTTCACACCGAAATTCCACCAGCCGAAATGAATGGCGATCAGGTTCACGATCATGAGTGCAGGCACATTCCATGCTGTTGCCAGCAGAGCACCTGTAGCTTCGGACGGTGTCAACTTCCTCAGCTTCCAAAGCAGCAAAGCAAACGCGAGCGGAACATAGAGCGAGAGCACACGAATGATGAAAACGCGACTCATTTATCTACCTCGACGTGGCAGCGTCTTGTATCAGCTGCTCCGCAGTTAGCCGGGCCGCATAACGTTCCCACGGACGAAAATACCAGGCTGGATCGAGAAGGCGGCGGTAATGCAACGTCCATCGCACGCGAGTGTGCGAAACATCCACGGCGACCCACTCAACCGTTGAGTCCTCCCACGTCAACCAGTGGGCCACGTGGCTGGTGTCAGAGATTGAACGCCAACGTAGCCTCCCTTCCCTGTGCTCTGCAACTTCCAACACCAGATCTCCCGGCTTGCCTTCCCCTCCGGCAAAGTGGATGGTCTCTCGTGCGCCCACGCCGGTCCCGTGAACGTCTGCGCTCACCGGTCTGGGGAAGCCCAGCCGCAAATAGAAAGGAAAGACACCGTTGGTTCGCGGCGGCGCCGCGAGAGCTGCATTGATCTGATCTGGAGTGGCGGCAAGTACGCGTTCCGCGCTGACGGTTTCTTCGCGGCTGAAAGACAAACGTGGACGAGTGCCCTCACTGCTGATGGGAATCATGGTGAGGATCAGCACACAGGAAACGATGGTGGAATTTTTTCTGTGTTTGTCAGCGGCGTAGCCGATCAGAATCGCTACGAGGTAGAAGAGAGGTGCTGCCATCAAAATGCAGATGAGACCTTCGCCGAGAAATATGCCTGAGATGCCTATGAAAAGGGTCACTGCCTTCACGGCTGTTCCCGTAGCGCTCGCCGGCTTCGGCGTGAGCACACAAATCGCCGCGATTAAAGCGGGAATTCCGATAAAGAGCGCTGACGTCTGTTCCAGCCGTTGCCACACGGTAACCCGATACCACAGGCTTGCAACAACTGCACCGACGATTGCGATAAGCCATGTCCATTGCCGTTTATCCATAATTCGTCATCCTTCCGCATCAATCTGCAATGCTCTTGTATCGCCATTCACGAAACCTGCCAGCACCAGCAACTCACGCAACTTCTTCCTCACCGGCCTGAACACAGGAATTCTTGCCACCTTGATCAAACGGACGGTAAGGTCCAGCGCCACATCTGTGAGTTTTCTCGTGCGTTCCTGCCCCATAGATTTGTCATAAAGCATGTAGAGCAAAATCCCCATTTGCATAGACCAGAGGAGCATGGGAAGGATTTCCAACATGTCATCCGGCAGCTTTTCTTTCTGGATCGCCGTGGCGAGCAGGGCGATGCTCTCGTTGCGAATACCGCGTGTTGAATCGCCAAGAAACGAAAGAGGGTGGTCAGGATTGCCGGTATAGCGGAGCAGAGCGCCCATCAGATCTTTGCTACCGGCAAGAATGTCCAGCTTTGTATGCATGAGCAGCCCTAGCCGTTCACGCATCGACCGCGTTTCGCTGATTCGGCGATTGACCTGTGCGGCATGCTGATCCTGGACCTGCCGGTAGTAATCAAGCACAATGTTGTCTTTGGACGGGTAGTAGTAATAGAAAGCTCCCAGAGACATGCCGGCTGCTTTCGCGATATCTCGCATCGTGGTGGAGTCAAAGCCTTTTTCTCGAAACATCTCAAGGCTGATGCTGAGCAACTGAGCCTGACTGGCCTTTCCTTTGGTTGTTGATATTTTGAACACGTTCAAAATATGCCGCAAAGGAATCCCGGAGTCAAGACAAATATGAACATGTTCAAAAATACGGATTATCTTTGGCAAACGGAACTCCGTATCCCTCCAGTCCCGCGTCAGACATAGCACTTAGCCATTAGTTACAACGAAGACTTAGCTACAAGGACACCCGTTCGACTCCCAAAGGTCGCTCAAGGCAGGCTTCGGAACACGAAGGGGAGTAGCTCAACCCTACGCCACATTGAGCCGAGTCGCTGAAGTCTACGCCAATGCTGGTATGACCTGTTAGAGGCTGCTGCGGGACTTGAAAGCGGAGGGCAGGGCTGAACGTGCATGAGGCGACCCCACCGGCGCTAAAGCGCGGTCCATGCGATGCTCTCTTTCGCGGCCATAAATGGCCGCTCTTCCACCGTCCGTCCACTCAGCCTCATCGTTCGGCTTTCGGTCGGGAAGACAGGGTTTGGGGTTGTTACCAAAAACGGGGAACAGCCGTTAACCACTTTGCGGGCCCACGCGTGGCTGCAGCGGAGCCGATCCCTCACCCGCGCCAGTGTGTCTGCAGGAACGAATCCGGTCGAGAACAATGCATGGAAATTGCTCTGGGTCTGGATCGGGCGCGGGATTCGGGACGGCATCTCGAGAGGGAGGGAGTCTGGAACGAGAGATGCATTTGGCGAGGGCCAGGTGAGATTGTTTTGGAAGAACTCCCTGATGCCGCATTTCCATGGGACAAATTCTCGGGATCCCCTCCACTCTGCCTCACTTCCCCTTCGGCTCGCTCAGGGTCTTCGAGATTTGGTAAATGGGTGGGTTCTTCCGAGATTTAGTAAATGGGTAATTCCCCTGATTTGGTAAATGGGTAATTGGGTAATTGAAAACCAAAAACCTTAACCACAAAGGACACAACGGAAAGGATCGGCCACGCGGCGATATGTGAATAGATGTAAAATAGTTGTTGACATTAAGTGAACAATTTGTGTATACGTATGATATGGCAGATGAAACTGCAACAAAAATGTATGAATCGGCAAGGGATAGGCTTAAAGAGCTGCTGCGGCAGGAAACAGAGATCAAAGAGCATATTTCACATTGGGGGCCAATTGTAGAACAGCTGGCCCGGTTGTCAGGTGAAACAGTTGATCCCGATATTGCCAGCAGAATCAATGAGTTAAAGCAGAATGAGGCGTCGGCCCAAGGGGCCGGGCAGGAGATGGGACTGACGGAGGCGATCCGGTGGGTGTTCCGGCAGCCATTGCTGCTGCCGCTGACGCCGACCCAGGTAAGGGACCGCATGGCTGAAATGGGGTATGACCTGAGCAAGTACAAGCATGTGATGCCTCCGATTCACAATACGCTGAAGCGCATGAAAGAGGCGGGCGAAATCCGGGAAGTGGACGGGATTGGCGGAATCGGGCGAGCGTTTGTAAGCGCGAAGTGAAAAACCTTTACCACAGAGGACACGAAGAAACACGAAGGGATTCACCGCAAAGGGCGCTAAGGAACGCAAAGGGATTTAGCCGCGAATGAGGCCGAGCACTTAGCAATTAGCCATTAGCAATTAGCCGGAACCCCAAACCCGTT
>JAOAPW010000038.1 GCA_025463105.1 Candidatus Acidiferrum typicum
GGCGGCCAGCGAGTGTTGACCATTGACGTTCACAGTCACGTACTGGTGTCTGAAGCTTTGGACTTAGTTAAAACTTACAAGGAAACAGAGAGCATCCGGGATCAGTTCGCTTCGGCGCGAGGCCCCGGCTACGACGTGCGCCTCGCGGACGCTCGCCTGGAGCGCATGGACCGAGAGGGACTGGATGTTCAAGTTCTCGGCATCAATCCGTTCTGGTATTGGGCGGAACGAGGCCTGGCGAGCCAAATTGTCGAGGTACAAAATGACGCGATCGCAAAAATGTGCGCGAGCCATCCTGACCGATTTGTAGGATTGGCTTCCGTGGCACTGCAATTTCCAGAACTGGCGGCGGACCAGTTGGAACAGGGCATGAAGAAGCAGGACATGCGCGGCTGCCTGATCGGCGGGAGCGTCAATGGGGAAGAACTCTCCTCTCCAAAGTTTTATCCTTTCTGGGAAAGGGCCGAACAATTGCAAGCGTTCGTTTTCATCCACCCTCAGGGTTTCCTGGAAGCACAGAAACGGCTGCAAGGTAACGGTTACCTGACGAACGTAATTGGTCAACCCTTAGAGACGACAGTGGCGCTTTCGCACCTGATATTCGAGGGCACTCTGGACCGGTTTCCACGACTCAAGATCTGTGCAGCCCATGCGGGAGGATTTCTACCATCCTACAGTGGCCGGATGGATGCCTGCTTGATTGCGTTCCCGGGAAACTGCAAGCCCGTCAAGAAAGACCCGAGCGAATATCTGAAGCAGCTTTATTTTGATTCGATCATTGTGACGGGAGAGGGTCTGCGTCATTTGGTTGCGACAGCCGGCGTCGGCCAGATTCTACTCGGGACGGATTTCCCAACGGCGTGGAATTCCAAAGGCGTCGATCACGTTCTGGGTACACAAGGCTTGAGCGACGCGGATAAGAAAGCCATCCTTGGCGGCAATGCGGCGGAATTACTTCGGATCAATCCGCATATAAGCGGCTGAATGAACTAGGACAGGCGCTCCTGCCTGTCCGCGTGTGCTTGCCGATCCCCCGCCGAAAGGACAAGAGTGTCTGTCCTACTAATTCCCAAGGACCTCGACAAATCCCATGCGTCCAGATAGATTTCCGCTCCACCAGACGCGATTGGGATTATTGGGATCGACCTCAATCCTTCTCGGATCTGACTCTGAATCGGGAAGCGGAAACTCCACCCACTCACTCGTCTTGGGATTGAAGCGGGCGATTTTGTCCGCCTGTTGTTCGCTGACCCAGATCAGATTATTTTTTCGGTCGACGCTCACGGAATAGGTGCCGGACGTTTCCGTTGGCGGAGCGAAGAATGACATCTGCTTGGTCTCGTAATCGAGCTTCATCAGAAGCCCCGCGTTCCAAAGGCCGACCCAGATGTCGCCTCGCGCATCGTGACTCATACGGCGCGGGTAGGCAACGCCATCGTAGGGAATCTTAAACTCTTCGACTTTTCCTGAGGCCGGATCGACTCTCACCATGCGGTCGGCCATGTCCTCGGCCCACCACACCGAGCCATCGCCGGCATACGTGATGCCGTAGGCGCCGGTCTGCTCCTGTGTGGCCAGGTAAGAAGGCGTGTCATAAAATTTAAATTCCTTGGTGGATGTGTTGAGCATGCGAACCTGGTTCCCGCTTGTCTCCCAAATCGAGCCATCCGGATGAACGAGCATGGAATTTCCACCGGCTGCGCCGTGACCCTTGGGCCAATCGTACGCCGTGAATTTCCCTGTGTTGATATCGTAATTCAGCCAACGGGTGTTGGGTCCGTCCGGAACCCATAGCTGGCCTTTCGCGTCGATTTGCAAATTGCCGAGGACTTGCAGATCGGCGGGCACAGGGCCTGCAGGAACAGAGACTTCGCTGTACTCGAGCGTTTTGGGATCGAGGCGGCCGAGTTTGCCGATGCGCTGGCTTACCCATCCATTTCCTTGGGGATCCACGGCAACGTCATGCGGCTCCGCGCCGACATTGGTGTCGGAAATGTCATATTGCACGGCGTGGTAGTGCAGCGCCTTTCCCTCCAAAAGTGAGCGCGGCAGCCGATCATTCAGGTCTGCTGGGCCCTTCGCCGGATAATTTGCAGAGAGATAATCGATCGCGAGCTTGACTTCGTCTTCGGTGAGGTCCCGGAGTTTTGCGGTCCGCATATTTCCGCGCATCCTGCGAACGGTGAACGCCCAGCGATCGCGCGGCATGTGGAAGCCTACGAACCGCTCCGTTTCATGGCAGGTTACGCACCGCGAAGCGACAAGTTTTTTGCCCTCTCCCTCCGGCAAATCTTTCGAGACCATGGCCATCTGCGCTTCAGGAGTCTTCATCGGCCAGGCGCGCGGGAGCATGGGTCCCTGCTTTGTGGCTAGTGACAAATCAAGTTTCGCGGTTTTGCCCTCCGCTACCGCGATTGGCGCGGAAACATTGCTTTGAAATCCTCCGCCCACGCCTTGAACTACATATTGGCCGGCAGGCAGATTACTCGCCGCATAGCGGCCTTGCGCCTGGCTGATTACCATAAATTCGAGATGGCGTTCGTTGTTTTTCAGCTTTACGAACGCGCCTGTGACAGGTTTTCCTGACGCATCCTGAACGACGCCCTCCACGACGGAACTATTTTCCGCTGCGCCGGCAAATTGGCCGCAGAGCAATAGCACAGCAGTCGCGAAAACGACCGTGAACTTCAACCGCGTCTCATTTGAGATCATTCTCAATCTCCTTTGTCGCATTCGTTCCGTGTCTGAGCAGACGATTTGCAGCTATTGCCGATTTGGTCCGTATTCGCGAAGAGAGACATTCGAGTGTCATGTTGCGCGAATCCAATTTTGCGCATTATACGCCAAATCCTGTCCTGCGCACTCACAGACGTTTGGCGGTTATCGCGGCACCGCAGAGACGCCAGCGCCCCAATTCGATCGGTATGGCCGAGAGGCTAGCGCTCCACGCCTGACCGAACCTGCACTCCATTCCGATCGATCCGCAAAGGGAGCAGCGTACCGCCGGCTGCCGTCACGGCAGACTCCACACGGGTGCGCGCTTCTGGCTCAATTACTAACGTCAGACACCCTCCGCCGCCCGCGCCGCAGACTTTACCGCCCAGAGCGCCTTGTCGCCGCACGGAGGAAATAATGCGATCGATCACCGGCGTGGAAATCGTTCGCAAATTCCGGCGGCGAAATTCCCACTCCTCGCGCACGAGGCGTCCAACTTCGTTCCACTTGTTCCCTTCGAGTGCAGCTCGGACTTGTTTTGCAACGGCGGTGATTTTTTCCAGGTTTTGCGCGACGCGCCGGTCTCCATCGAGATGTCGTTTGAAAACTTCCCAGTTGTTGATTCCTGATTGCCGCGGCTTGCCTGTGTAGCAAAGCACCAGGCGGCGTTCGAGTTCGTCCAGGTTGCAGCCGAGCGACTCGCGCCGTTCGCCGCCGGCAGCGAGAACGATTGCGGCGGCGCCGCCGAATGCGGGAGGGTAATGATCCTGCGTACCCGTCGGCACGCGTATGACAATGGCCTCGACATCGCGGCTGATGTGGATCCAGTCTTCGCGGCGCAGACCTGCCCCGGTCAGCCGGTCGAGCGCCGCGCAAATCGCCACGGCCATGGCGGACGATCCGCCAATTCCCGCGCCTGCGGGCGCTTCGGAATCAGTCGTCAGCGTGAATCCCATCGTCGGGCGGAAGACGCGGACCAGTTGCGCGAGCAACGGCAGCTTGTAACGTTGAGCGCGGCACAGCGCTTCCAACGAAGGAAAAGATTCCTTCCGCTTCGTATCGCGAGATGCGAGAACAATGCGCCGGGATTTTTCTGGACGGGTGCGGGCTCTACTTGGAGCCCGCGAGAAATCCGTCTCGATCACGCACGACGCGTAG
>JAOAPW010000042.1 GCA_025463105.1 Candidatus Acidiferrum typicum
TCGCGGCCCTGGCGGCGCTTGGTATTCTTGCCGTGCGTCCGTCGGAAATCACCGATGCCAGTTTCCTTCTTTCGTTTTCGGCCGTGGCCACCATCGGCGCGCTTGCGATTCCCTGGCTTGAGCACACCAGCGAACCTTATATTCGCGGTCTTACACATTTAACGGACATCAGTCGCGACGTTTCGCACCCTCCGCGCGTGATTCAATTCCGAATTGAAATGCGCGCCGCCGCGGCGTGGGTCGCAGCGCGGCTTCCGCGTCCTGCCGCGTCGTTTGGGAGCAGCCTCCTGGTCGTTCCGCTTCGCGCCGGGCTTTATCTTTGGGAATTGGTCATTATTTCGGCCATCCTGCAGCTCGGAATGCTTCCTTCGCTCGCTTACTACTTTCACCGCGTTACGCTTATCGGGCCTCTCGCAAATATTCCTGCGCTTCTGCTGACCGGCTTCATCGTTCCTCTGGGACTCTTTACGCTCATGATTTCCCTCGTGTCGCGAGGTATCGCGGTGTGGCTGGCAAAGATTCTGGGATTTTTTCTCGCGATACTCGGCAAATCCGTGCAGTGGTTTGCCGGGTGGCACGGCGCGAGTTATCGCATTCCTGGTCCACCGTTACTCTTAATCGGCGCCTTCGTTTTAATCACCGCGATCGTTTCTGCTACGATTCGTTCGCGGCGCACGATACCGCAATGGATTGCGATTGTGTCCCTTCTGGCTGCCGCGACAATTATCGCAATGCATCCCTTTGCGCCGAATCTTAACGCCAAGAATCTTGAGGTGACGGTTCTGGACGTGGGGCAGGGCGACAGCCTTTTCGTGACGTTCCCGGGCGGACGCACGATGCTGGTTGATGCCGGCGGCGCGCTGGGAAGTTTTCATTCGGGCGGGATGCGCTCCGGACTTGATATCGGCGAAGACGTGGTCTCACCGTATTTGTGGTCGCGCGGACTGAAACAAATTGAAGTTGTCGCACTCACACACGCGCATCAGGATCACATCGGGGGCCTCTCCGCAGTGCTCGAAACTTTTCGCGTGCAGGAATTATGGGTTGGCCGTGACATCGACATCGCTATCTATCGACAGGTGCTCGCGATTGCCCGTCAGCGCGGCGTTCGCATCGTACACATGAAGGAAGGCGACACGTTTGCGCGTGGGGATATTTCAGGAAATATCTTGTGGCCGGAAGAGATCTCCGAGCACGATACGGCGAAGAATGATGATTCACTGGTCATGCGGCTGACCGATGGATCCCAATCCATGCTACTTTCCGGCGACATCGAGCGGCCTTCGGAGCGGAAAATCCTTGCGGAGAACGAAATTATAAGCGCGAATTTTTTGAAGGTTGCTCATCACGGCAGTAAGACTTCCACGATTGAACCGTTCCTATCGAATTCGCATCCGGCATTTGCCGCAATTTCAGCGGGAAGAGACAACAGCTTCGGCCATCCTTCTCCGGAAGTAGTCGAAAGATTGAAAGCGGCAGGAGTATGCGTGTTCCTCACCGATCGCGACGGGGCGATTACGGCAACGACAGACGGCCAGACACTGACCGTAAGTACATTTCTTCACGCGAGCCCATAAGCCGCGCGGAATTCATCGCGGGAACAGCATCCGAAGCCAAAGAATCGCCATCGCTACGGCAAGTCCGATGGCGGCCTCGTATTCTCGATTCTGCCGATAAAGCGTCCAGGAAAAACGTTCGCCAGAAGATTTCGCCGGAGACATTCGTGGCCAGAACGCCGGCACACGTGAGGCATACTCGTCAAATGCGCCGCCGTAAAGTGTCTTGAGCTCCGTTTGTTCGCGGCGAATCACCACGGGATAAAACACAATCAGGTAAGCAGCCAGTAGGACTGTGGAAATTACGGAATGGCTCGCCACGCAGAATCCTGCGGCCAATAGGATGCTGCCCAAATACAACGGGTTTCGAGTGTAGGCGTATGGCCCCGAAATCGCCAATTGTTTGTGTTTGCGCAGGTGCCCGGCGGCGTAACCGCGCAGGAGTAGACCTATTGCCGCTATTGCAACTCCGCACAAGAGCCACTTCGGCTGAGGACGTGCAAACCAGAACGCTGCAATCCCAACTGGGTAGCCAACCCGCACGCGCCACCGAATCCAGAAGTTAGTCGCGTGATTCACGCGTGTGCCTTCACGCAGGAGTCCGCCGCTTCCAAAACTTGTTCGACAGTGATTCGCAGCATTGCCGGAGAAACATTTGTCCGCCGTTTGTAGCTGATTTCCTCGGGGCGCGCCTGGCTCACGATCACGGCGCCCGGCACAAACGGACCATTCCGCGACGGATCGGTAGGGCCATACAAACCCACCACCGGTGTGCCGAGAGCCGCAGCCAGGTGCAGCGGCCCGGAATCCGCAGCGACAACGCATCGCGCGTGAGCAAGCAATCCCATCAATTCTTCAATCGTAGTTTTCATTGCGATAGGCGCGGCGGGATTCGCGGCGCGACAAACCTCTTCGGCAAGCGATTCTTCTCCAGGGCCATAGGTCACGATCGCACGTAAGCCATGCAACTTCTCGAATTTGCGGCAAAATTCTCCGTAGCGATCTGTCGGCCAGCATTTCGCCCGCCAACTTCCTCCGGCGCCCACGACGATATAATCTCCAATCCCCTGCTCGGCCAGCCGCGCGCGAACCGATGCCGCTCCGCCCGCTGGAACTCGCAGGGGATACTCAGGTTTTACGGGACGCGACGCCCCCGCTTTTTCCGCCAGAGAATAATTCAGTTCCGTCACATGGCAGCCTTTAGGAACGACACGTTCCGTGTACAACAGAGCCGCTCCTGGTTCGCGCGCCCATGCGCGTTCAAATCCTATACGGCGCGGCGCGCTCGAAAGCATGGCCAGCACGGACGATTTGTAAAGTCCCTGAAAATCGATCGCACACGTATATTTTTTTTCCCGCAATCGACGCACACAGGTGATGCTGCCGAAAATCGAAGCTCGATCGAACGGGATCACCTCGCTGATGGCCGGGCTTCCTTCGAGTACGGGCGCCCATTTTCGCTCCACGACCCAATCGATCCTCGCATTCTTGTGCGCAGCGCGAAGCGCGGCAACCGCGGGAAGGGTGTGCAGGATATCGCCGAGAGCTGTCAGCCGCACGACCAGGTAACGTTCGCCGCCTTCAATCATGGAGGATTCGGCTCACCGCCTCCGTTAAATTTTCCGCGAGAACGTCAGGCTGCCGTGGCCATTCCTTCTGATGCAGTTCGTATTCGCCGCGCCCGTATCCGGTCATCACCAGAATTCCGCGCGTCCCGGCCACGTGCCCCATCTCCAGATCCGCGTAGCGGTCCCCGACAATCCAGGATGCGGCAAGATCCAGCGGGTGCTCGCGGGCCGCGAGTTCGAGCAAGCCTGGATTTGGCTTGCGGCACTCGCAGGCATCCTCTGTCTTGTGCGGGCAAAAATAAATAGCGTCGATGCGCGCGCCGCCTGCCGCAAGTTCCGAAATCATCTTCTGATGGACCTGGTGAACGAGCGATTCTGGAAAAATATTGCGCGCCACTCCGGATTGATTTGTCACCACGATGACGGGGACGCCCGCTTCATTCAACCGGCGGATCGCCGCGGCCGCGAACGGGAAAATCTGCAAGCGGTCCACATGATTGACGTAGCCCATTTCTTCGCAGATGGTGCCGTCGCGGTCCAGAAAAGCGGCGCGTCGAAGCGCGCGTGCCTCAAGCATTCCGGCTGCTCCAGTGTTGGGAATTTTTCTCGGCGGCGTTTTGGCTTTGTTGCGCGGCGAAAAAGACAGCATCCACACTGATGCGCTCCATGCAGCGGTGGTCCACCGGACAACTCCGCAAAAAACATGGACTGCAGGAAACAGGTTCCTGGATCAGTCTGAATTGCGGAGTCAAGGGCGCAGTGCCCTCCGGATCCGTGGGACCGAAGATGCCGATGACGGGCAACCCCGCCGCGGCGGCCACATGCATGGCTCCAGAATCATTGCCGATGAAAATCGAGCAGGCCGAAAAAAGCGCAGCGAGTTCGCGCATGGAGGTTTGCCCGACGAGCGAAATTGGTTTGCATTTCATCGCGGAACAAATTCGAGCGGTCATCTCCTTCTCGCCGGGCGTGCCAAAAAGTATCACATCGGCGCCACATTCAGGAATCAAGCGATCCGCGAGAGCGGCGAATCGCTCCGCGGGCCAGCACTTTGCTGCGCCATAGGAAGCGCCGGGCGCGATCGCGCAACGCCAGGTGCCTTCGCGGGCGCCGGCGCGCAATAATGATACTTGCGCCGCTTCGCGCGCCGCTGACGGCACACGCAATCGAATGGACACGATCTCACCACGAGATTCGATCCAGCCCGCGCGCCGAATCAATTCCAGATAATAATGCGATTCGTGACGCGGAATTTCACCTTCTCTCGGAACACGGATCGGCTTGGTCAGCAGCGCGCCGCGTCCATCGCGGGTATACCCGACACGTTCAGGAATGCCTGCGCGCCAAGCGAGCCAGGCGGCCTCAAACGCATTCTGCAATAGAATGGCCAGGTCAAATTTTTCGTTACGCAATTCCACAGCGAGTCTTTCGCGGCCCCACCATCCCTTATGGCGTCCTGAGTGATCGTATTCCAAAATTCTGTTTGCAAAGGGCTGGTCGCGATACAAATCCGCGACAGCGGGCCGCGCCAAAATCGCAATTTCCGCGGATGCATGTGTACGCCGGATCGCTTCGAGCGCAGGAATCGCCATCACCGCGTCACCTACCCAATTGGGCGTGCGCACAAGTATTTTCATACCTCGCCACTCTCTTGTTTGCGGCTTACAGCCACAGCAATTGCAGTTCGAAATTCTTCAGTCGGCAATTCCAGCGATATCCGGCAGCAATAAACAGGCATGGCGGTGAACGGAGCGTGACGCAAATTCCATACATCCTTCTCCGTACAAATCAGCGCATCAGCTCCACAAATTGCGGCTGCAAGTTCCAGTTCTTCCACTTCGCGCGTGTTGTAGACGTGATGGTCGGGAAAGCTGCGCTCCCCGGCCACTTGAAATCCCCACCGTCCAAGGTCCTCGAAAAAAGCGGAGGGATTTCCGATCCCGCAGAAAGCCATAAAACGGGCGCGCGGCCACTGTTCCTGCGGAAGGCCGACAGCGAGTTGCGGAACGCGAAGCACGTTTTCAAGTTTAGTCGCTGCGTAGAAAATAGGACTCTTCGTGTGACGCCGGATCATCGCTTCGATTGCAGGAGCCGGCGCTTGAACACTCCGTGTAATCACCACGATGTCGGCGCGCCGGAGCGCCGAAATCGGCTCTCGCAGACGGCCAGCCGGCAGCGTCATTCCTCCACCGAACGGATCGGTCGCGTCAATGAGAACGATGTCCGCATCGCGCGCCAATCGCAGATGCTGGAATCCATCATCGAGGACAAAATATTCGGTTCCGTGCCGGGCGAGAACCTCGCCATTTTTGTAACGATCGGCGCCCACGCCGATTTTAACTTTTCCCGAAAGTCGTTCGCGCAGGAGCGCAACTTCGTCGCTCTGTGGTTCGCCTCGCGTATCGGCACTCGAAGTGCCACGATATCCGCGAGTCAATATCGCCGTATTCTTCCCCTCCGCGGCCAGCTGCTCCGCGATCCACAACACCATCGGTGTTTTGCCCGTACCGCCGACCGTGAGGTTTCCCACGCTAATAACCGTTCCTGGCAACTTTCTGGTTCGGAAGATACCGCGGGTGTACAACCGCACGCGTATCCGAGCGACAAGAGAATAGAGAGCTGCAAGCGGCCAAAGCAGCCGGCGCGATCCGGATGCTGGTTTCAAATCTCACGACCTGACGCGTCCACAATCTGCTCGATACGTGCCAGCATGCGCGCGGTCGCGCCGCGATTTCGGTCCACCAGGTCTCGAGCAGCGGCTCCCATTCGCATCGCGCGCATGTCATCTTTGAGCAAACCAACCCAGGCGGCCCCCAGTTCTTCCGAAGTATTCACTTGTATTGCTGCATTCGCATTGAGAAACTTCGCTGCCATTTCTCGAAAATTATTCATCGAGGGACCGTAAATAGGAGCCTTGCTGAACGCGGCGGGCTCCAGAATATTATGCCCGCCACTGGGGACAAGCGATCCACCCACAAAAACTGCGTCCGCGAGACGATAGATACTCGCAAGTTCGCCAACCGTGTCGAGCAACAACACGCTGCCCGGCGCAGACAATGTCGTGCTCCCCGTCCCGTTGAGTGTGATTCTGCTTCGCCGCACCACTTCGCGGTTCGATTCCGCGATAATTCTTGCTGCCTCGTCGAAGCGGTCAGGCTTGCGCGGCGCCAGTATCAGCAGCGCACGTGGGAATTGGCGCTCAACTTGCGCGAATGCCAGCAAGATATGAATTTCTTCATTGGCCACCACACTCCCGGCAACTAACACAGGTTGGCGATGATCTCGCGCGAGTTCCTCCGCGAGCCAGTTCGACAACAGACTCTCCTCCGGGTCATCAAGATCATATTTCATATTGCCGGCGACAACGATTCGCAGTGCATCTGCTCCGAGTTTAAGCAGGCGTGACGCATCTTCCTCACCCTGCATCAGAAAAAGCGTCGCATCATTCAAAATGCGCTTCAGAAAACCACGCAGCGCACCGCCTGAAAACGTGATTGCGCGGAGAAAGCCGCGAAACGACTTCTCCGATAACCTTCCATTCACAAAAATGACCGGAACGCCCATACGGCGGCATTCCCGCAGGAAATTCGGCCATATTTCCGTTTCGACAATAACCACAGCCGCCGGGCGCACCGTGTTCAGCGCGCGCCTGACGGGTCCTCGCCAGTCCAAGGGAAAATAAAAAATTGCATCGGCAAATTGCATTCGTTCGCGGGCAAGTTTTCGTCCAGTCGCAGTGGTCGTGGAAATCACCAGGCGACGCTCACAATACCGCTGCTTCAATTGTTTCGCCAGGGGATAGACGGCCAGGACTTCGCCGACGGAAACCGCATGGATCCAGATCGTTCCCTCGCGCTGCTGCTTCCCAGTGCCAAGCCGCAGTTCCTTCGGAAATGTCCATCCCAGACGTTCGCGAATGTTCGAGAAGTATTTACCGTCTGTGAGCCCCCGGATCAGGAAGTAGGGAGAAAGCAGGAACATCCCCGCCGCCGTCAGCAAACTGTAGAGCGCATACATTCCGAAGAATCTCCGAGGAATTCTTGCTAACTAGTTTCTCGCGCCGCAAAAACGGAAACTTCGCAAGCGACCGGTAAAATGGATATTATAGTGGCAGCGGGATTCCGAGGATACCTATTGTGGAACCCGCCGCCTCAAACCCGCATCATAGAAAACGCACACTATGATCTACCGACTTCTCGCGTTGAGCCTTTTGTGGCCGGTGGGCGCGTTCGCGCAAACCGCTCAGGTCGATCCTTTGACCCTGCGCACGCGCGACACGCACCAGAATCTGACCATTGCCGCCGATCCTTACATCTCCGCAGACCGTTACAGCAAGGATTTATTTGGCAAGACCTCGCCTTACGAGGGGGGCGTTGTAGCGATCAATGTTTATTTCCGAAATGACAATGACGCGCCAATTCGGGTCAATCTCGACACGATTCAGCTGATGATTTCTGTTCCGCGCCAGGATCGCGAAAAATTGCTGCCACTCACTGCGGAGGAAGTTGCCGACCGCGCGATCCTTAAGGCTCAGGCCAATCCCCGCGCCTCGCGGCTGCCGTTCCCGCGTTCCGGGTCTGCATCCGGAAAGGGGAAGGCCTGGGACGAAATGCATTCCGCAATTCGCTCCATCATACTTTCTACAGACGTTCTACCTCCGCACGCGACCACGCATGGGTTTCTTTTTTTCGATGTGGATCACCAGTTCGATGCAATTCGCTACTCCAGCGTCTACGTGCCCGACCTTTCCTTCATGACGGACAAGAAGGCGCTACTTTTTTTTGAGATCGACCTCCGCCCTGTGTCCTCAAACTAACTTATTTTTCGCGCGTCAATTTGCTGAACCGTTCCCCGTCGGATAGAATATTGTCTCCTAACGGGCCAACTCTCCATCATGACTCTTCTTGACGAACTAAATTCCGGACAACGCGAAGCCGCGACTGCAGTGGACGGACCCGTGCTGATTCTGGCGGGCGCCGGAACAGGCAAGACGCGCGCCATCACGTATCGAATCGCTCATCTGATCGACCAGGGCATCCACGGCAGTGCAATTCTGGCGGTAACATTTACAAACAAAGCAGCGGGTCAGATGAAGGAGCGCGTTCGCGACCTTCTCGTCCGCAAAGGCCTGGCCTTTGATGATCCGTGGATCGGCACGTTCCATTCCTTTTGCGCCTGGATGTTGCGCCGAGAGGCCACCCGCCTCGGCCTGCCGCGGGATTTCAAAATTTACGATGCCGACGATCAAACCGCCGTCGTGAAACTTGCTCTCGATCAGCTCAAAATCAAGGATCCCGGAGAGCGCATCCGCGGGCTGCTGGAACGGATCAGTTCCGCGAAAAATCATGGAATGACTCCCGCGCAGGTTGCCAGCGATGCCGCGAAACATAACGACGCCTTGGGCATTACCGCCTCCAAAGTGTACGAGGCGTACGAAAAAATTCTACGCAAGGCGGGCGCGCTCGATTTCGATGACTTGCTGCTCCGCGCCGTGCAAGTTCTGAAGGAATTTCCTGAAGCACGCTCCTCTTGGCAAAACCGTTTTAGATACATTCATGTCGACGAATATCAGGACACCAATCGCGTGCAATACGATTTGCTGCGCCTGCTGGTCGGCGATGCGCGCAACATCTGCGTTGTCGGGGACGAAGATCAATCCATCTACCGATGGCGTGGCGCCGATGTTGGAAACATTCTCCGTTTTGAGGAAGATTACGCCGGGGCTCGCGTCGTGCGCCTCGAAGAGAATTACCGCTCGACCCAAATCATTCTTGACGCGGCCGCGGGCGTTGTGTCGAACAACAAGCGGCGTCTGGGAAAGAATCTGAAATCCACGCGCTCGCCCGGTGGCAATTTGGCATTTTTTGAAGCGCGGGATTCCAAGGCTGAGGCGGAATATGCCGCCGATCGCATACGCATTCTGCATGCCGACGACCCCGCCGTGCACGTCGCCGTGCTGTATCGTACGAATTCTCAATCGCGAGCCTTTGAGGAAGCCCTGCGCGCCCGGGGCATGCGTTACCGTATGCTCGGAGGTTTTTCTTTTTATCAACGCGCGGAAATCAAGGATGCTCTCGCTTACGCCCGCCTGGCGATTTTTCCGGATGATGATATTGCCCTGCTCCGCGTGATCAATACGCCTCCGCGGGGAATCGGCAAGACCACCGTGGATGCGCTCTCCGCGTTGGCCCGCGAGCATGACACCTCATTGTGGGTAGCTCTCGGAAAAATGCTCGAGCCATCCTACTCAGGACGCTCCACCGCGCCGCTCAAGGACTTCCGGAAACTAATTGAGGACTTGCAGGGAGAGGTTAATTCTGCAGCGCCCGCGGACTTCCTGCAATCCATTCTGCTGCACAGCGGCTATCTCGATATGCTGATGAATCGCGATTCCAGCGAAGACACCGCTCGCGCCGACAACCTGCGCGAACTCGTCAACGCCATGGCGGAGGGCACTGAGCGCGGCGAAACGCTGACGGACTTCCTCGACCGTGCCGCTCTGGTCAGCGATTCCGATGACTTCGATGAAAACGCGTTGATCACGCTGATGACGCTGCACAGCGCCAAGGGCCTGGAGTTCGATCACGTTTTTCTGACCGGCATGGAAGAAGGAATCTTCCCGCACAGCCGGTCGCAGAATGATCTGGAGGAACTTGAAGAAGAACGCCGTCTTTGTTACGTCGGCATGACGCGCGCCAAGGAAACGCTGACGCTTACGCGCGCCGTCTATCGCCGCACTTACGGCAGCGAACGCCTCACCGGCTCCATGCCTTCGCGTTTTCTCCAGGAAATTCCGGGTGAACTCATCGAAACCGCTGAAGGCTCCCTCGCTGACGCCGGCGAAACGCGGCGCTACGAACCCGATCCTGAATATTCTTACTCCGAGGAAGAATTCACCCGCCGTATGCGGGGCGCTGCAACTCCATCACGCTCGAGCGGTGTCACGCCCAGCAGAACGCGTTCCACTGCGCAACCTCGCCTGGGGCGCTCTGCCGGCGCGGGCAATCCTCTCATCGGCCAGCGTGTGCGCCACGCCACGTACGGCGCGGGCACGATCATCGGTGTTGAAGGCGATGGCGACGACCGCAAATTTACCGTCCGCTTCTCGGATCATGGAACCAAAAAGCTCATGGAAAGGTACGCGAATCTCAGCTGGGCTTGATCCCCAGGGATAGG
>JAOAPW010000055.1 GCA_025463105.1 Candidatus Acidiferrum typicum
CCTTCTGGATCCGGCCGGACAATTGCGGAGGGCGGCAAATCAAAATCGGCGGAATCTTCGCGGCGGCGCTGCTTCTCGCGCTTCAGGCGCAGAAAATCGAGAGCGCGATTTCGCGCCACAGTAAACAGCCACGGCTCCAGCGGCCCGCGCGTGGGCTGGTAGTGTTTCGCGCTGCGCCAGATTTGCATAAAAACGTCCTGCACGATTTCCTCGGCCGATGCCGGCTGCTGAGAAATCCGCAGAACCAGTGAGTATACGGGACGTGCATAGCGGTCGTAGAGAGTTTCCAGCGCTCCGGCGTCGCGCTGAAGAATGCGTTCCATCAGCGACGCGTCCGTCGGCTGATTTCCCTCCCGCCAGGTTTGAACAACCGCAAGCAGCAAAGTCGCATTCCTCTTCCGCTCCTCTATTAGTACGGAGGAACGGGCCAAATGGATGAGATTGGGCACACAGACTTAGTACCGCATTATCTTACTTACTAGGGCGTGAGAATTGGAGCGAAATTGTGATAGTGGGTCAATTTCCGATAAGCGCGTAATCGTCCAGTTGTTTCCAAGGACGCCGATGTTCCCTGGAAACGCACTCAGCGAGCGCTCCAATCCGACTCCATTGCAGCGCTGCAACTGCACATGCTAGCGTGTGTACATGAGAACGAATTTGTGTGTCCTCATCCTTCTACTCTCGAGCGCCGCGAACGTCTTTGCAGCCGACATTAAGGAGATGCACGATCGCCGGCAACGCGCGGCGGCCGCGTTTCCCGATGGCATCCTCTTTGTTCACGCCCACTCCTCTTTGGATATCACTGCAGACGGTTTTCGCCAGAATCCCATCTTTTATTACTTCACGGGCTTGGAAAATACCGTAGGCGCAGTGTTTGCAATCGAGGGAAAATCTGGCGAGTGTTGGCTTTTCCTGCCCACTCATCCACCATTTGTGAAAAGCGGACTACAACCAGAAGTTGTACCTGGAGTAGATGCTGCGAAGCGCCTGGGCGTCGAGCATGTTGTAGATTGGTTCGAGTTGGAAGGCTTCCTCGCACAGCGTGCCGACTCGCCGCTCCGGATTTACTATGCGGACGATCCCTCAGCATTTGACGAACTGCCGCCGAACATGCTGGGCCAGAAGGCGGATGGAGCTCCGTTGTGGGTGCAGGTGATACGGCAGAAATGGCCTTCCCTTGAAGTGAAAGAAGTCGGCCCGCGCGTCAATGCGCTGATGGCCGTGCAAAGCCTAGAAGAGGTTTCGTCTCTACGCTCTGCCGGCAAGGTAACCGTTTCAGCATGGACGGCCAGAATGCGCGCCATCCGCCCCGGTGTATCGCAGCGGAGCGTCGAGGCCGCTGTCGAGACTGCCTGTTGGAATGCGGGCGCGCACGGCTCGTCTTTCTGGCCTTGGGCTATGGCTGGCGAAAACGCCGTCTTCCCACGCCCTTTCACTTCGCTCGCTCGGTATGACCATCTCAACGTGACCATGCGTCCCGGCGATCTGGTTCGTCTCGATGTCGGTTGCGAATGGAGCCACTACGTAGGTGATCTGGGACGAACAGTGCCGGTTTCAGGCCACTATAGTGATGACCAACGCGAAACCTGGAACATTTTCGTTGCCGCTTACCACGCCGGGGTGGGAGTCTTGCGCGATGGAGTCACTGTGGATCAGGTCTTTGACGCCTGGCGTGCAGAACTCCTTCGCCATCGCGCAACAGCAAAAACACGCCTCGCGCAGCATGCAATTGATTCATGGTCGAAGCGCGAGAATGTTCCTTTTTGGCAGGTCCATTTGACTAACCTCGTTGTCGCTTTCCCAACAGAGCCTCTGCGCGCGCGAACCACAATTAACTTCGAGCCGATCGCTGCCATTGATGGCCAAGGTTTTTTCCTTGAGGACATGTATCTCATAACCAAAGATGGCGCCGAACTGCTCACGGTCGGAGTCCCGTACTCAGTCGAAGAAATTGAAGCGGCTATGCGATAGATTCGGATACTGTGCCGTCCTGCCAGCAACGGCTGGTGCTGTTGCCTGTCGGTGACCGAACTAGCCCGAAATTGTTCCCTTGCAAAAAGGTTCAGGCGTGAGCCACGGCTCCAACGCCTGCAACGCCAATCGACGCCAAGTACACGCGGACGGCCTCGGCGGTTTGATTTGCCTGCTCGATGCAAGAGCTGATCGAAGGTCCGGACAAGTAATTTCCAGTGAGAAATAGTCCTGGGATCGAGGAAGCCGCTACGGCGAGTGCCGAGATCGTTTCAGAGTGGCCGAGATTGTATTGAGGCAGGCCGCGCGGGTAGCGTTTGACCAGGTATGTTACGGGCGGCCCGGTGATGCGGAGGATGCGCCCAACTTCGCCGCATATAATTTCTGCAATCTCGTCGTCGCTTTTGCTGAACAATTCAGGGTCGGTGGCGCCACCGGCAAAGCTCGCGAAGCAGGCCATGTTTTCTGGCGCGCGGCCGGGGAAGAGCGAGGAATTCCAGACCGTACCTAGCACGCGTAGTCTTTCGCTGCGAGGAACCAGGAATCCGAATCCGTTGCCCGCGTTGCGAAGTTGATCAAGACGATAGCCTGCGGCCACGACAGCGACAGGCGCGTATTCAATGCGGGCAAATGGCGTAGCGAATTTGTCCGAAACGTCCTTCAAAATTTCCGAAGCTGCCTGTACCGGCGCGGCCATAATCAACGCGCTCGCTAGCAATGTTTCCCGGTGACCGTTTCGCGTGACATCCACTTCAAACCAAGAATTTCCGTTTGAAGTGTCGCGGCGTGCTCCCGTCACGGTCGTTTCAGTTAGTAGCGCATCGCCCAGACGGGCGCCAAGCGCGCGCGGCAAAGTTTCCATTCCTTCGCGAAAGGAGCAAAGGCCGGGACGCGGAGTGCCTTTTGCCGGGCGCGATTTCATCGCGCCGCGCAACACGCTTCCATATTTCGTCTCAAATTCATGAAGTTTTGGAAATGATGCGCGCAGGCTCAGTTTTTCCGGATCGCCTGCATAAACGCCCGAGACGAAGGGAGCGACGAGCCGGTCCAAAAGCTCATCGCCGAATTTCCGGCGCACGAAAGCGGCGATGGATTCATCGTTCGGAGGAGGAGTGGTGCGGCGAAACATTTCCGTGACCAGATGCCATTTCGTTCGCGCGCCGAGCAACGGCGTTGTCAGTAATGATGGAGGCGCGAGAGGCGCAGGGACCAACTTTCCGCGAAAAAGAATGTATCGTGGAGCGCCCGGATCCGCGTGGAGCAATTCATTTTTCAGGCCGAGCGCCTCAATCAGTTCGAGCAGAGGTTCGGTCGAGAGAAAACTTTGTGGACCCAGCTCGAAGCGAAAGCCGTCCTGTTCCTCTGTCGCGATGACGCCGCCGGGACGGTCGCTCGCTTCCAATACGCGCACGGGAATTCCTGCTTGCTGAAGGCGATAGGCGCAGACGAGGCCGGAAATTCCTCCGCCGATGACAATCGCTGGAAACGGAGTTAGCGCCGGCATGGACACGATACCTCGATCCGTTTTTCAGAGCGTTTTTGAAAACAGCTGCCGACTTTCGAGTTGCTGTTTTTCAAGATAGGGATCGAAGACCATGGCGACATTGCGAATGAAGATGCGCCCCAACAGGGAGGTGCGCAGCACGCCGCCTTCGAGGTCGACGAGGCCGTCGGAAATAAACGGAGCGAGGTGCGCAATTTCCGGAGCGAATTTCTCGTCAAAAACGATGCCGAATTCGCGTTCAATTTCGCTGGTATGCAATACGCCGTGGCACAGAATGCGGTTGATGACAGTGCGGCGGACGAAATCGTCATCGCTTAAGCGGTAGCCGCGCATGGTGGCAATTCCGCGGCGCTCGATGCGTTCGCGATAGGGCGCGACACTGCGGTCATTTTGCGCGTAGCAGGCGCCGACGCCGCTGATCGCGCTTACGCCCATGCCGTACAAGTCCGCGCCGGCCTTCGTTGTGTAACCCTGAAAATTGCGGTGAAGTGTGCGCTCGCGCTGGGCGATAGCAAGTTCGTCGTTTGGCCGCGCGAAATGATCCATGCCGATGTAGAGATATCTGGCGTCCAGAAAATGTTCCAGACCCGCGCGAAAAATCCTGAATTTTTCCATGCCTTCGGGCAGGTGCATTGCCAGGGCGCCTTGCTGTTTCCGCAGCCAGGGCACGTGCGCGTAGCTGAACATGGCGACGCGGTCCGGCGCGAGGGCGACGACTTGCTCGACCGTGTGCGCAAAGCGCTCGGCGGTTTGCAATGGCAGGCCGTAAATCAAATCGACATTGATGCTGTCGAATCCCAGTTGCCGCGCTCCTAAAATAAGATCGCGCGTCATCTCAAGGGGTTGAACGCGGTGAATAACTTCCTGCACCTCGGGGTGAAAATCCTGGATGCCCATGCTCAGCCGATTGAAGCCCAGCCGGCGCAGTGTTTCAAGGTGCGCCTGCGTTGTGACGCGCGGATCGATCTCGATGCCGATTTCGGCGTCAGGCGCGAAGGTGAACCTCTCCGTCGTGTAACGAAAAAGCTGTTCCATCTGCTCGGGAGTTAGATACGTCGGCGTGCCGCCACCCCAGTGAAATTGTACGACGGGCCGATCGCGAGAAACGAATTTGCCGACATGCTCGATTTCCCGCTCGAGTGTTTCGATGTACGGCGGCGCCACGCTGTGGTCCTTCGTGATCACCACGTTGCACGCGCAGAACAGGCACAAGCTTTCGCAAAAGGGAAGATGCATGTAAAGCGAAACAGGTGTGCTCGCCGCATTTGCGCCCGCGTAAAACTGTTCCAGATCATCCGGGCCAAAATTATCCTGCCACACAGGCGCAGTGGGATAGCTGGTGTAACGAGGCCCCGGGCGATTGTATTTTTCGAGGAACGCCTCGGAGATTTCAAAGCGTTCCCGATTCAGCTGCAGATGGAGATTTGAATCGCTCATTAATAAATTCCTGATGCCTAAGTTCCGATGCCTAAGAAGTTCCTGATGCCTAACGCGCCCTTCCCGATCGCGCGTTCGCATTAACGGTAACGGGAGCATTTTGCCCAGCGTTCACAAATGCGCGCGCATTTTCCACCGGCGTTTGTTGCAGGATTCCGTGTCCAAGATTCAGGATATGTCCGATGCCGCCCGTTTTCTCGACGGCATCGCGAGCCGCCAGTCGCACGCCCTCCTCTGGACCGAGAAGAACGCACGGGTCCACATTGCCCTGCAGGGCCACGCTTGTGCCAACCTGCTCGCGCACGGTTGCCAGGTCCACACGCCAATCCACGCTCAGCACGTTTGCGCCGGATTCTGCCGCTGCCGTCAATAAATGGCTCGATGCTTTGGTGTAGAGAATTACGGGCGTATCGCCTGCGCCAATCTCTTCGATTAAAAGTTGCGTGGCAGGCAGCGCGAATTCGCGATATTGCTCGAGCGTCAATTCGCCCACCCAGGTGTCAAACAATTGGACGGCTGCGGCGCCGGCAGCAATTTGCGCCTTCAAGTATTGGGCTGTAGCGTGCGCGATTCGTTCAAGTAGAGAGCGAAACAGGTCCGGGTCGGTATAGAGCAGCGTTTTCGCGGCGGGGAATCCATCCTTGCCGTGCCCTTCGATCATGTAACATGCCAGCGTCCATGGCGCTGCGGCGAAGCCCAGCACCGGGACATCAGGGCCCAACTCCCGGC
>JAOAPW010000080.1 GCA_025463105.1 Candidatus Acidiferrum typicum
CCGGCGGCGACATCGCGCCAACCATGGAAGGGATCGCGCAGAAACGCATAATTTCTTTGTGGCCTGCAGATCGTCATTTTTCCTGGATAGACGCTGGGCACGTAGGCAAAGAATGCGCGGTCATTGATGTCTTCAATAAATTCTTCCTGGGGTCCGAAGACGTCCCGGTGCGGATTCCGCTTCTGAATATGGTTCAACTTGATCTGTAAGCGTTCAATTCCTCTACGAAGAGCAATCCTTGATTTGCCGGTCAGGTAGGCAATCCGGTCTTTAAAATTCAGATTCATGACGTTCGAGGAGTGAAAATTGATCTTCAGTCCTGCGTGTTGAACTCTCTCTTTCAGAGTCAGCTTTGGTGGAACTCCGTTGAAATTATGGGCATCGATCACAAAAAGTAGATTCACCTGCTGCCCGTCCCGGACCAGCCTCTGCGCCATTTCAAAAGCTATTTGCCCGCCCATACAGAACCCGCCGAGGTAGTAAGGTCCTTCCGGCTGCAACTCGCGCATCTCCTGCAGGTAACTCTCAGCCATTGCCTCAGTCGTCGCCAGGTAATCGCTGCGTCCGTCAAGACCTCGTGCCTGCAGCCCATAAAATGGATAGTCCAAACCCAGATGGCGTGATAGTTCGCGGTAGATCAGAACGTTGCCGCCTCCGCCATGCACGCAAAAGAAGGGCGGCTTGCTTCCTCCCGGCTGAATCGGGACCAGCGATGTCCAGCGGGACTTCCAGCCGTCTTTCCGAATCATGTCCGTGAGTTTTTCAACTGTGGGCGCCTGAAATAGAATTGACAACGGAAAACCGCGACCAAATAATTTCCTCATCTCCGAGAACAGCCGCACGGCGACCAGTGAACTTCCTCCGAGATCGAAGAAATTGTCCCGCAATCCAATGGGCCGGACATTGAGAAGCTTTTCCCACAGTTTTATCATCTGCAGATCCAGCGAATCCCGGGACACAGCGGACGTCGCGCCCGCTTCCGCGGCCGCCCTCGCAGGCGCCGGCAGACTTTTTCGATCTACTTTGCCGTTTGCTGTTAGCGGGAAACGGTCCAGGACAACAATGGCCGAAGGAACCATGTATTCGGGCAGCTTCGTGCGAAGATGCTCTCTCACTTCGGCCGGATCAATGGAGATTTCCGGCTTGGTCACCAGGTATCCGAACAATCGCTTTTCTCCCGGAGTATCTTCACGAACAGTCGCGATACACAAATCGACTCCCGCGTACTCCTGCAGCCGCGATTCAATCTCCCCAAGCTCGATCCGATATCCTTGCACTTTGACTTGAAAATCTTCCCGGCCGAGAAACTCGATGTTGCCATCGGGCAGGAATCGCCCGAGATCTCCGGTTCGGTATAAGCGTTCGCCGCTCGCGGGATCCACGATAAAGCTGGAGTTGGTTTTCTCTCCATCGTGCAGATAACCCTTCGCCAACCCGGCTCCGCCAATGTAAAGCTGTCCCGGAACCCACGTGGGGCAGGGCGCCAGAAACTGATTCATTACGTGAAAACTCTGATTGAGCATGGCCTTGCCATAGGGAATGCTCTTCCAATTCGGATCCACCTTCCCGACTGGAAACAGGATCGACCAGATCGAAGCCTCCGTCGCGCCGCCCAGACTTACGACCTTCGCTTTAGGCAGAACTCGCCGAACCTGGTCCGGTAAACCCAGAGGAATCCAGTCTCCGCTCGTCATGACGAGTCGCAAAGAGTCGCCGAGCAATTCAGGTTTTCCAGCTTGATCCATGAGCACGTGCATCAGAGCGGGTACCGTATTCCAAATGGTGATCTCTTCCTCGCGAATCAACTCGGCCCAGTGATTCGCGTCATAGGCAAGGTCCGCGGTGGGCATTACAATTGTTCCGCCCGCCGCCAGCAATCCAAACACGTCGTATACCGAAAGATCAAAACTCAGCCGGGAAACCGCGAGGATTCTGTCTTTTGGGCCGACGCCAAATCTTTGATTGATGTCCAACACGGTGTTTAGCGCGCCGCGGTGGTCGATCATCACACCTTTAGGAAGCCCTGTTGAACCCGAAGTGTAAATCACGTAGGCGAGATCTTCCGGTCTTTGCCGCCGCCGGTCTGCGGGCGCAGAGACGTCCGCCGGCTTCAGCTGATCGACCTCGAAAACTTTGACGGTTGCGGGCAGGCTCAGGCGATTTCGCACGGCGCTCTGGGTCAATACAACCTTCACGCCCGCGTGTTCAAGCAGGTAGCGCTGGCGTTCTGCGGGCAATTCAGGATCGATGGGAAGATAAGCGGCACCCGCAAAATGAATTCCCAGAACGGCAACGATCTGCTCCCATCCTTTCTCCATCATGATCGCGACTAACTCGTTCGGCTTTACCCCGCAGCGAAGCAGTTCTTCTTCAATCCGGCAGGCGTACCGGTAGGCCTGTAGATAAGTAAGACGCCAATTAGGGGTACATACCGCGATCTGCTCGGGACGTTCTGCGACTTGCTTGAGAAAGGGAGTGTGCAACAAATCATCGGTCAGGGGCGCTGTGGTGTTGTTTGCGGCCTGGCGCAAGGACATTTGCGCAGCAGGTATGAGCCGCCGTGTGTTTTCCGCAATTGTTCGCTGCCAGGTTGAATCGTCTGTAGCCAGATCCTGCAATAATTGCTGATAGGCTTCAAACATATCGTCGAGCAAGCCGGCGGGAAAAAGTTCTTCCACCGCATCCCAATTGATCTGCAGGGAGCCATTTTCCTCGTACACCATGTAGTCGAGATAAACTTGAGGTGTCTGCGTGATCGCATAGACACACCGGCCCAACCTGCTTGACCACGTGGCGCCATCGTTTTGTTCGCCCAGATTCAGCAGACTCGTAAAAACAACGGGCATAATGGCCGTCGGTCCGACACGCTGAAACCGCGCCAGCTCTCGCATCACCTGAATTCCGCTGAAGTAACGATGATCCAGATCTTGCCAGAGCCTTTCCTGTTGCTGATGCACGCGCGCGGCAAAGATGGCCGGTGTCGAATTGTCCACTTCCAGCAGGTTTACCGACGTGAAGTCGCCGATGATCGAATTGGATTGCGGATGCAACGGCAGACGGTTGAACAAGGTGAGATTGACCGTGAAGTGCGGGTTCTTGCTCCAGATGGCCAGCACTTCCGCATAGGCCGCAAGCAATGTGCCGACAGGTGTCGAATGAAATTGCGCAGCCTTTTCTTTCAAGGCCCGCCAGAGGGCAGGAGCCAGGCACGCGGCGCGGCGCTTGAATTCGGGTCGCGTAATCGAAGCGGGATTCTTCTCCAATGGCAGTTCCGGTGAGGGTGGCAGCGTCGGAACGCGATTGATCCAATATTCCCGCGACTCGCGGAATACATCGGTCTGTTCTAGAGAATTGAGAGCATACAGATAATCCCTGAACGAAAGCTCGATGGCGGGGAGACTCGTGTCAGGATGACGATAGAGCTGCATCAGTTCCTGAAAAATAATTTCGAAACTGCGGCCGTCGCCAATCAGCAAATCGGTACTGATGTGTAGCCGGCTTATTTTTTCGTCGAGCAAAGATACGCAAAACTCAAACAGTGGCCAC
>JAOAPW010000091.1 GCA_025463105.1 Candidatus Acidiferrum typicum
CGAGACCGCACTCGCAATAAAAGATTTTACATGCATCTTCACGAAAGTGCACCTGAAGATCGCGAACTGCAGCGGAGTCAATTCGTTAACTAACGAAACAAAAAGATGCCCGCCCAAAAAGCGGGCGGCCGCTACAAAGGCAACGCCCACATCGCGACGCGGTTTTGTAGAGGACTCTCCGTCCCGTGTTCTTCGGTGCGGAGAGGGCATGTTTCCATTCAAATTTACCCACAACTTCGCGAACTGAAATTCAGTGTGGGGCATACTAAAACCGCAGACGCCGTTGATCCAAAACGCAATGTTCGCTCATTGGATCTGGAGTAGAGATTCGGTAGCGCTGACGCTACGAATTTAGCGCCTGTTGGGTAAACATCTGCGCGTTAAACCTCGTTAAGCGTTAAGTATGGTCGCGGCGGCAAAATCATTGCGCCTAAAAAGCTTGAACCGGCCCTCTCGTCTGGTGTGAATCCACCTTTGACCAAAGAGCCGGCTCATAAATTTGTTGGAGAATGTATGAGGCGACGGTTGTACCAATGAACGCAGACAACAGCGCCTCACCAGGGAGATGCCCCGTTTCCCCGCCACACTGAACAAATGGCCCTCGGCACCCGCAGTGCCTTGCGGCCCTGCCTATGCCGGTGAACCACCCATGGACCGCCGCTGTTGAAAGCATTCACGGCAGAACACGGGACGCCCCTGCGTCGGGCGGAAAGGAACTGTCGTTTCCTTCCCACACTGCGAGCAGGTCGTTTTGGTCTCCGACCGCTGGACGTTCCCCTGGCCCGGGATCTGAGAGCGTTTGGACTTGCAGTCCTTACACCGCTTGGGCTCGTTCTTGAAGCCCTTGTCGGCGAAAAACATTTGTTCGCCGGCGGTGAAAACAAACTCCTGACTGCATTCCGAACACTTCAGAACCTTATCGTGGTATTCCATACGCTGCTCCGAGACTCTGCGCTGGTGCAAAGCCCGCAACATCTTCGTCCTAGTCAGACTGTACTGGGATACGCCGGTATGAATGCGGGTCCCATGGCCGACTTGTCCGAAGCTGCTCAGGAAAACCGTTGGGTCGTGCCGTCAACCTGGGGCGTCAGTCCTGCTCGCGCCGCTGCTTCTTGCGTAACCGCTTGCGCGAAAGCGCCTGTTTTGCTCGGCGCTTTTCTCCAGGCTTCATGTAATAACTGTGTTTTTTGATTTCCTTGATGATATCTTCCTGTTGCACCTTGCGCTTAAAACGGCGCAATGCATTTTCCAGAGATTCACCTTCCTGAATACTGACTTCAGCCACTTAGACTTCACCGTCCTTCCGATGCATGTGGCAAATACCGCAATAAATCATAGTGTCTTGAGATGGCAACCTTATAAGTGCTTATTGGCACTCACTTCTAGCGGAGCAGCCACCCGAAGTCAAGCTTTGTTTTTTATGGAAGGCCTCGCGGGACAAGGAGGTTTTTTTTCGGCGACTAGAGGACGCGCGGCAGTTGCTGCTAGAATGTCCGGGCCAGGGTTCCGCCTGGTTCACAGAAACCTGGAACAGACAGGGAGACTCAGCATGTCCCTGATGCGCGACGCAATCGGCGTCTTACTGGCTGGTGGACAGGGTGAACGGCTCTGGCCGCTGACGCGCGACCGCGCCAAGCCTGCGGTGCCCTTCGGCGGCGTCTATCGAATTATCGACATCACTCTTTCCAACTGCATTAACAGCGACCTCCGCCGCGTATTCGTTTTGACGCAGTACAAAGCGCTCTCGCTCAACCGGCACATTCGCCAGGGTTGGTCACAATTGCTGGGCCTTGGCGAATTCATCGAAGTCCTGCCACCGCAGATGCGCGTTTCCACAAACTGGTATCTCGGCACCGCCGACGCCGTGTATCAGAATATCTACTCGATTGGCAGCGAGCACTCGCGTTACGTCATCGTTCTTTCCGGCGATCACATCTATAAGATGAACTACCAGAAGATGCTCCAGCAGCATGTGGACTCGGGCGGCGACGCGACCGTCGCTACATTTGAAATCACACCGCAACAAGCGGCCGGCCAATTCGGCGTCATCGAAACCGATGCCAACTGGAGGATCAACGGATTCGAGGAGAAACCCGCTTCTCCCAAACGTTCGCAACTCCACCCGGACATGTGCAACGCTTCCATGGGCGTCTATATTTTCAACACGCAGCTCCTGATCCCTGCTCTGCTGGCCGACGCCGAGGACCCCAATTCCAAACATGATTTCGGGCGTGACATCCTGCCGCGCATTTTTTCAAAATATCGCGTCTACGCCTACAACTTCATCGATGAAAACAAAGTCGGTGCGCAGTATTGGCGCGACGTTGGCACCATTGAGGCGTATTACGAAGCCAACATGGATCTGGTTTCTGTTTCACCCGTTTTCAACCTTTATGACAAGACCTGGCCGTTGCGCACCTGGATGCATCAATATCCGCCGGCGAAGACCGTCTTCGCCGATCCCAAGCGCATGGGCGAAGCGCTTGATTCCATCGTCGCGGGCGGTTCGATCATTTCAGGCGGCCGCGTGAAACGCTCGGTGGTGGGCTACGACGTGCGCGTGAACAGCTACAGCGAAGTGGAGAATTCGATTCTCTTCAATCATGTGAATGTCGGACGCCACGCCCGCATCCGCAACGCCATCATCGACCGTCACGTCACAATCTCAGAGCGCGCCGAAATCGGCTACGATCTCGAGGCCGACCGCCAGCGCTATCACGTCACGGAAAGCGGCGTGGTCGTCGTCGTGCGCGAAGAGTCCATGATCGAAGAGCCGGAATGAGGGGAAGAGGTTGAGAGTCGAAAGTTAATAGTCGAGAGTATCTTGCGGCGCGTATGCTGCTTTGCTTCTGACTGTTAACTTTCAACTTTCGACCCTCGCATCAGATTTTATCCGTGTTCATCCGTGATTCAAACGAATGGGATTTGGCAGTCGATTTCCCGGGAGGCAGCATGTCGACGAACATCGCGCGGGTGCATGGCAGGCAGATCATTGATTCGCGCGGCAATCCTACGGTGGAAGCGGATGTGATTCTGGAAGGCGGAGCGCTGGGCCGCGCCGCGGTGCCTTCCGGCGCGTCAACCGGTGAGCATGAGGCCATCGAATTGCGCGATGGTGACAAATCGCGCTATCTCGGCAAGGGCGTGCTGAAGGCTGTCGCCAATGTAAACGGAGCGATTGCGAAAGCTGTGATCGGGCTTGATGCTTCCGATCAGCGCGCGCTGGATTGCCGCATGATCGATACCGATAGCTCGCCGAACAAAGGGAATCTTGGCGCGAACGCGATTTTGGCCGTGTCGATGGCTGCGGCCCGCGCGGCGGCTGTGGCTGCGCGCCAGCCACTCTACAAATATCTCGCGCGCTATTCGAGCGACTCGTCCGGCAACACGCTGCCCGTGCCAATGATGAACATTTTAAATGGTGGCGCGCATGCCGACAATTCCGTGGACCTGCAGGAACTCATGGCCATGCCCATCGGCGCAAAAACCTTCGACGAAGCCTTGCGCATGGGCGTCGAAGTCTTTCATCATCTCAAGGCCGTGCTTCACAAGCGGGGCTATTCCACGGCGGTTGGCGACGAAGGCGGCTTTGCACCTAATTTAAAATCCAATGACGAAGCCATCGAGGTGGTT
>JAOAPW010000153.1 GCA_025463105.1 Candidatus Acidiferrum typicum
TTTTCCGCGACGAGGACCAGTTCCTCGATGCTATGCACTTCCGCGATTGTTCGCGGGGTCACGCCCCAATAGAGGGAGAGTCTGCGCCGCGTTTCCTGGATAGTTGAAAAAGCAATGATGGGCGGCCGCGGGCGGTGCTTTGAAATCAGTCGGCCCGTTGAACCAGTCTCTGTAAAAACGGCAATGACCTTCATATGCAATTCTTCCGAAGCGTGACAAATCAGTTCGGCGGCTGTTTCCGCGATGTTGAATTGCGCCGGAGCCGGCCGCAGAACCTGGGTATCGCTGGACTCAGCTTCCCGGATGATGCGGTCCATCATTTCCACGGCTTCGATAGGGTAGGCGCCTGCGGCGGTTTCGGCCGAGAGCATCAGCGCGTCGCTGCCGTCAAATACGGCGTTGGCAACGTCGGATGCTTCGGCGCGTGTGGGGCGCGGATTTTGCGTCATGGACTCGAGCATTTGCGTTGCGGTGATCACCGGCAACCGCGCTTCGCAGGCCTTGGCAATGATCAGTTTCTGAATGACCGGCACTTTTTCCGGGCTCATTTCCACGCCCAGATCGCCTCGGGCGACCATCACGCCGTCGGATACCTGCAAAATTGCATCAAGATTCTCAATCGCTTCGGGCTTTTCGAGCTTGGCAATGACGGGAACATTCTTTCGAGCGCGAGCAATCGCGGATTTTGCCAGCAGCACATCTTCGGCGCGGCGAACGAAACTGACGGCGACAAAATTTGCGCCGTGGCGCAACGCGAACGCCAGATCCACACGATCTCGCGGGGTCATGGCGGGAATGCGCAGTTTTACGCCGGGTAAATTGATGCCCTTATGTTCGCCCAGCTCTCCGCCGTTGATGACTTTGCACACGACCGAGTTTGAGGTAGTCGATAGCACGCGAAGTTCGATCAGGCCATCGCCCAAAAGAATGCGGTCGCCCTTGGAGACGTCACGCGGCAGGCGTTTGTAAGTGGTGCTCACGCCGGCGCTGGTGCCGGGAAAGTCGCGCGTCGAGATGGTGAACAATTGCCCCGCACTCAGTTGAATGCGTTTCCCGTCCACCAGTGCGCCCGTGCGGATTTTGGGCCCTTGCAGATCGGCGAGAATCGCGATGGGCTTCGAGAGACGCGCGGAAGCTTCACGCAACCGCTTGATCGTTCGTGCGTGCTCCTCGTGAGTTCCGTGCGAAAAATTGAGCCGAGCAACATCCATCCCGGCGCGCATCAGGCGTTCGATCATATCCGCGGAATCGCTGGCGGGTCCGAGAGTGCATACAATTTTAGCGCTGCGTAATTTCATTATTGTTATCCGAACCCATTCTACCGGGAAGGGGTAAGAGGTTTCTTCGGCCTATTTCGTGGACGCGAAGTCCGAAACGACATGATACAGGAACATGACACCTTTGCGAAAGCTCTCGACAGGAATGCGCTCATCGTCCCCGTGCATGCGCGCGTCATCGGCGTCGGTGAGAGGAAAAGGATTCAACCCATAGGCCTGAACCTTGTGCAGGCGAAGGCTCGCGGAATCGGTCGCTCCAGTGGAAAGAAAGGGAAGAGCGACGGCTCCGGAAAATTCCTGCGGGGCGATGCGCTCGATTGTTTTATATAACGAGCTGGTAAGGTCGGAGGGCGGCGCGTTTTCACCCGGATCAGGAGCCAGCTTGAACTTGATTTGAGGATCGTTAACGGCCTTCCCCAATTGCCCGATCAACTCATCGATGGAATGTCCAGGAAGCATTCGGACATTCAGGTTGGCGGTGGCCTGCGAGGGAATTACGTTGTTGCGGAATCCGGCGTTGATGATCGTTGGCGTAATCGAGTCGCGCAGCATCGAGTTCCACATGGGACTTTCCTCGGAGAGATGCTTCACGGCGAGATCGGCGCGCTCTGGCTGTTCAAGCGCGCGCATCCATTTGGCGGTATCGTTTTCTTCAACCTTGGCGAGCTGCTCGAAATAGCGACGAGTAATCGTGTTGGGCTCTGCCGGCACCTGGTACGTCCCGAGTTTGGCGATGGCCGCGGCCAGGTGCACCACGGCGTTGTCCGGACGCGGTATCGAACCGTGCCCCGATGGTCCCGTGGCAGTCACGATAACGTTGTAAGAAACTTTTTCGCTTGCCTGGATCCCCACGTATTGCACTTTGCCGTCTTTCAACATCACGCGGCCGCCCTCATTCAAGGCATAAGCGCAGGCGATTTTGTCCCAGTATTTCTCGATGACGACCTTGATGCTGGCCGAGCCGCCCTGTTCTTCATCGGCGCTGGCCAGGAAAACAATGTCGCGAGCCAGCCTCGCGCCGCTGCGCTTCAGCGCAACGATAGTGGCCAGGTTTGCGGCGAGCATGGCCTTATCGTCAATGGCGCCCCTCCCGTAAATGTATCCTTCACGGACGACTGCACCGAAGGCGTCCACGGACCACTTGGAGGGATCAACGCCAACTGTGTCCTGATGCGCGAGCAGCATCAGCGCGTTCGCCGCGTCCGGCAGCGGGCCGGCGTGCAGGTGGCCGATCACGATGCCGCGTCCCGGCGTTATTTCCACTACTTCATTGGGAATATTCTCTTTCTGAAGAATTGCTGAAATGTATTTGGCAACAGCCATTTCATTGCCGGGCGGATTGGAAGTGTTGATCCGAATCATGTCGGAAAGCCAGCCTTGAGCCTCGTCGGCGAGTTTCGCCAGGTCGGGTTGAGTGGATGGCGCCTGCGCGCGAGCGTCCCCGCCGGCAAAAATGAGCCATGCAAAAGCGAGCATGATTTTGGACAAACGACGAAACATCAAGCGATCCTCCCGGCGACCTGGTATTTGTTCCGGGGCTCATCATGTAATCCGCGCCCATCAAAACATTCGCCTCAAAACATCGTACCATGCACGAGCGGAGCGCAAGCCTCACAAGCAGACCAGTGTGCCGCGATCAAAAACTGTATTTGAACATCCCCGCGCTTCGTGGCAGCATCGAACGGGCAAGGTGAGCGCCGTTTGGCCGGATTCTTGCGGATGACCTGGAAGAGGAAGCCGGCAGCAAATTGTGATTCCGAGAGGGTTATCAATCCATGCGAACGAAATTCTTTCGCGGGTTAGTCCTTGGGACGCTGATATTAACGCTGCTGTTTCCGGCAGCGGAGATGCGCGCCTGGGCACAGTCGAAGGACCAGTCCAAGGGCAAGGACCAGCAACAAGCGCCGCAACCTTCGCAAACGCCCGGTGGTTTTTCCATTTCCGTCACCGTTCCAGTGGTGCCTGTGGACGTCGTGGTTACCGATAACAACGGGAATTTCTTGTCGGGAATGAAGAAGGAAAATTTCCGGATCACCGAAGACGGCGCAGCGCAGACGATCACGAATTTCGCGCCTTCCGATGCTCCCATCACGATCGTGCTGTTGATGGAATTCAGCAAATTGGGCTATCAATTCTTTACTTACAATGCCCGGAACTGGTCCGCGGCTTTTTTGCGCAATCTTAAGCCGAATGATTGGGTCGCGCTGGAGACGTTCAACATGCGCTCCAACGTTGAAGTCGACTTCACTCACAATCGCGATGACGTCATGCAGGGACTTTACCAGCTTATATTTCCGCCATTCAGCGAATCGAATCTTTTTGATGCACTGGGTGATGTCCTGGATCGCATAAAGGACGTCAAGGGAAAAAAGTCGGTGCTCGTCCTTGCTTCAGGAATAGACACGTTCAGCAAAATGAATCTCGACCAGGTCATGAAACGGATTCGGGAAACCGATGCCACCATTTTTACGGTTGGTGTCGGCGAGCAGCTCTTCATCAACCAGAACCCTGGAGCCTTTGGCGAGCAGATGACTTATCTACAGGCGCAGAACCAACTGAAAACTTTTGCGGCCATGACGGGAGGA
>JAOAPW010000164.1 GCA_025463105.1 Candidatus Acidiferrum typicum
TTCCTTTGCGCCGGAGCTTATCGGTTACCAGTGCGCAGGAAAATCCGGCGAGAAAAAGAAACAACGGCGCTGGAAGAGTGCCGATGTCCTGGGAATATCGAAAAAAGTTTCCTCCGCGCGCAGTCCCGGCAAGCCAGGAATCGTAGCAATGCGTTTGAAACATCGCCAAACACGCGAATCCGCGCATCCAGTCGATGTAAGCGATCCGCTTTGTCGTATTCTCCGTCATCAGTTCCCTTGGCAAGATGCGTTACACTATCGCGCCATGTCCGGTACACGCCAGCTATCCGTTTGGGTCGCTTTCGGATCGTGGGCAGCGGTCGTTGCCGCCGCCTCAATCTATGGCGCGTGGCAAGGTTATGCCGGGCGCGCCTACGTAACCCTGCTGGGTGTGTTGGCTTTCTTCCTCGCGATCCAGTTACTGCTGGCTGCCGATAATTTCGGCGAACGATTTGCGCGCCGCGTCGGCTCCCATCGCGGCGTTCTCATCGCTGTTGTGCCCTTTCTTGCATACCTGATTTATCTGCTGGGGACAAATAGTTTTGCGTGGTGGCGTGCCGCAATCGCCGCTGCGTACACGCTGGGTCCCGTCCTGTTCGTGATTTCCAGCGGCGCATCAAAAACAGGCACTTGGCAGGATTACCTCGCAGTGCTGACGATTTTTCTTCCCCTCAAGCTGCGATGGCTCAACGGACTCTGGCCCTATCCGGGGACGCGAATCGGATATGCGGCCACAGTACTTTTTGCGATCAACGTGGCGCTGGCTACTTTTTTATTTGTCCGGCAACTCGACGGCATCGGGTACAACATCGTCTGGGGACTCGATCCTGCGCTTTCGGCCGGTATTCACTTCGCATTGCTCGCAGTGATCGTCATTCCGCTGGGAACGGTCCTGCACTTCATTCAGTTCGATCCCACGATAGCTCACTGGAAATCATTGCCAATTGATGCCGTTGCGATTTTTCTGTTCACGGCGTGGCCTGAGGAATTATTGTTCCGCGGCCTGTTGCAAAACTCGCTCTCACGCACTTTATCCAGCGAAACCGGCGGCTGGATTACCGCCTCTGTGATTTTTGGCCTGGCGCATATCAACAACCACGGAGTATTTCCCAACTGGCGCTACGCTCTGCTGGCGACGATTGCGGGAATTTTCTATGGCAGCGCGTGGCGCAAAACGGGCAGCATTTTCCCCGCAGCCATCGTGCATGCTCTAGTGGATACAACCTGGCACCTGCTTTTCAGAACACTATAGGAGGAATCCTATCTACCTTAACATTTTACAAAATCAAGAAATTCTATCGTACAACGCCCGAAAGCGGACTCGACGCTGACGCATAAAGTTTCTTCGGCATGCGCCCCGCGAGAAACGCTTTGCGTCCGGCCGCAACACCATCGCGCATCGCTTCTGCCATCAGCACGGCGTCTTGCGCCTCGGCGATCGCCGTGTTCATCAGAACGCCATCAGCGCCCAATTCCATCGCCACGGCCGCATCCGACGCAGTGCCAACTCCGGCATCGACAATCATCGGCACTTCCGTAACGCGTTCGCGCAGAATGCGCAGGTTGGCATGATTCTGAATTCCCATGCCGGAACCGATGGGCGCTCCAAGCGGCATCACGGCAGCGGCGCCCGCGTCGATCAGTTTGCGCGCGACGACGAGATCATCATTCGTGTACGGCAAAACAACAAAGCCCTCTTTCACAAGAATCTGTGTCGCGCGAATCAGTTCCTCCGTGTCGGGAAACAGAGTTTGCTGATCGCCAATCACTTCCAGCTTCACCCAATTCGATAATCCGACTTCCCGCCCCAGGCGCGCCGCGCGCACCGCTTCGTCGGCGTTGTAACATCCGGCCGTATTCGGCAGAATAAATATTTTTTCGCGATCGATGAAGTCGAGCAGCGATTCTTTCGTGCGATCGGTTAGGTTAACGCGCCGCACCGCTACCGTCACCATGTCGGCGCCTGAAGCCGCGTGAGCCCGCGCCATCTCCTGAAAGCTGCGATATTTTCCGGTACCCACAATCAGCCGCGAACGAAATGCGCGCCCGGCAATCACTAATTCGTCGTTCATTTCAGATCTCCCTGGTCTATTGTATCGCGCTCCCGCCTAGCGGCACAGGCTCCAAAGACTGCGTTAGCTCCTCGGAGCTTTGTGCGGTGCGGAATTGCGCAGATTGCAAAAAACCACAAAAGCTGTCATTCCGAGCGAAGCGAGGAATCCGTCTTTCTTTTGCGCTCACACCCAGAGAGATTCATCACTTCGTTCGGAATGACGCAAAAGAGCCTTTTCGCAAGCTGTTTAGCCGCTGACCGCTGACACAGAGCTTACGTCCCCGCATAAAGCCCGTCGATTATTTTCGCGTAGCGCTCTTCAACCACACGCCTCTTGAGCTTCAAAGTATAAGTCAGCTGTCCGCCGTCAAACGTAAAATCATGATCGAGCAGTGCAAACCGCTTGATCGTTTCGTACTGCGCCAGAGACGAATTAATCCGCTCGACTTCCTTGCCGATGAGTTCATGAACCCAGGAATCCGCTGCAAGCTGTTCGTGCGAGGCAAACGCACGCCCTTGCTCGCGCGCCTCGGCCTCAACATTCGCGAAGTTGGGCACGATCAATGCCCCGATAAATTTTCTTTTGTCGCCGACCAGGACCGCATTCAAGATCAAGGGCCTCGCCTTCAATAGATTTTCAATCGGCTGTGGCGCGACAAATTTTCCAGCCGCTGTCTTGAACAAATCCTTCTTGCGATCGGTAACGTACAGGTAGCCGTCTGCATCCACCCGCCCGATATCTCCGGTCGCGAGCCATCCGTCCCGCGAGATCACGGCGCGCGTTTCTTCCGGTTTCTCGTAATAGCCGCGCATCACGCACGGGCCGTGAACGAAAATCTCGCCGTCCTCCGCGATGCGCACGTCCACGTGGCGAATCGGTTTGCCGACGCTCCCTACTTTATTAGCGTTCGGGCAATTCGCGCTGACTACCGGAGAAGTCTCGGTCAAGCCGTATCCCTGATAGACAGGAATGCCCACGCCCCAGAAAAACTCAGCAAGTTCGCGCGAGAGCGGTCCGCCGCCAGAAATAAAAGCGCGCATGCGGCCGCCCACTCCTTCGCGAATTTTGGAATACACCACGCGGTCGGCAATGTCCCAACTGATCCGCAGCCCGAGAGAAGCTCGCTCCCCATAAGCGCGCCACTTGACCGAGCGTTGCGCAACGGCAATCGCCCAATCGAACAGACGCCGCTTCACGCCCGTATTTTCATGGCCCTTCTGCATAATATTCGCGTAGAGCTTTTCAAACACGCGCGGCACCGCCGCGGAGAGCGTCGGGTGAACCTCGAGCAGAGCTTGCGGAAGATCCTCCATGCGCTCGACATAGGCGACGTGCACACCGCGAAACAAATAGGCATAGGCGGTGACGCGCTCGTAGACATGCGAAAGCGGAAGAAAGCTCACGGCCGTGTCCTCGGGCGACATCGCAAACGACTCGGCGGAAAC